>NZ_JADEVX010000146.1:0-10846 GCF_015207925.1 Microcystis sp. LEGE 00066
GAATCTCTGGAACCTTTAACTTTATGTTCGTGTTCCAAGCAGAACATAACATTCTGATGCACCCCTTCCATATGTTAGGTGTTGCTGGTGTGTTCGGCGGTTCCTTGTTCAGTGCAATGCACGGTTCCCTAGTAACTTCTTCTTTAGTGCGTGAAACCACTGAAATCGAATCTCAGAACTACGGTTACAAATTCGGTCAAGAAGAAGAAACCTACAATATCGTTGCCGCTCACGGTTACTTCGGACGTTTAATCTTCCAATACGCTTCTTTCAACAATAGCCGTTCTCTGCACTTCTTCTTAGGTGCATGGCCGGTAATCGGTATCTGGTTTACGGCAATGGGTGTTAGCACCATGGCGTTTAACCTCAACGGTTTCAACTTCAACCAGTCGATTCTCGATTCTCAAGGTCGTGTAATTGGTACTTGGGCCGATGTGCTGAACCGCGCTGGTATCGGTATGGAAGTAATGCACGAGCGCAACGCTCACAACTTCCCCTTAGACTTAGCTAGTGGTGAACAGGCTCCTGTAGCTCTGACCGCTCCTGCTATCAATGGTTAATTCCTAGTCTGAACGAAAAGGCACTCCTGCGAGGGGGTGCTTTTTTGTTGTTAGAATTGGGGAACGGGGTACAATGAAAAGGGAATTCTCTAGGCGAAAATATGGCTACAGGCATTGATATTAGCGAATTTATTGTTGCTAGTCCAGATATTTGTAATGCCCGTCTCCGGATTGCGGGAACTAGAATCACGATTTAAAGTTTAGTCATGGATCATAAAACGGGAATGAGTGCCGAAGCGATCGCTAGTTAAATCTGGCTCAAATTTATAGCGCTCTAGCGTATTATCACGCGAATAAAGAACGGATAGAAGCCGATACCGATGCTTACCGAGCGGATTGTGAAGACTGGGAATCCCGATATCGAGCCGGTGAATTGTAATGAGTCAAATCCGTCTCTACTTTGATGAAGATGCGGGTCAACGCTCGGTCGTGCAAGCTTTGCGGAATCTGAAGATTGATGTAATTACCACTTGGGAAGACGATAAAGGTTTATATTTGGCTGGCAATTGATAGAAAGACAAGGGAAATTATTGGTTGCTATGCGCGGAGATAGGAGTCGTCAATCAGCAAAAAAACTTTGGGGCCAGTTTACCCGGTGTTTACCGACAATGCGCTGTTGCTTACACAGACTTTTGGGAGTCCTATAAGACAGTAATTCCTAGTAAACGTCATCGGGCAGTAGGTAAAGAAACTGGTCAAACTAATCCTATTGAAAGATTAAATAATACCTTTTGACAAAGGATTTCTCGGCTGGTGAGAGAGAGTCTATCTTTCTCTAAAAAAATGGAGAATCACGTTGGGGAACTGTTTGGTATTTTATCCATGACTACAATGCACAGCAAAGCAAAGGATTAAGCCGCCATCACTACTACCGAATCACCACCGTATAGAGAACACCAATGACAGCCTAAGGGTTGGAAACTCCCTAATCCGATAAACTGTATCCTCGATCACGTTTATGAACGCTTGAGCAAACTCAACTGCTTCAGCCTATTTATTCATTGAGGGTCTGAGCATGAAATAGATACCTAATGGCTAAATCAGCCGTATAGTCCCAATCCCTTGCAGAAGTCCCAATCCTAGACAATTGTATCAAACTCTGACAGGAGAAAAACTTGACGACGGCGGGAATAGCTGACCTCAGTCGTTGGGGACGATAGGCATCGGAGGCTATTTGGTTATCTCTTTAGTCTAGCGATCACTCCGACTTGATACGTTATGACAGCAAATTAAATAGAGCATTCATTCGATCGCACTCAAGCGCGGGACTTCTGCTGACGCTAAGTTAAAATTATAAAAAGCCCACACTCCCAGAAAGCCATTTATTTTTTACAATGGAAGATTACCTGGATTATTTTTGCGGGGGGGCGATCGGTGATTCTCAATTTTTCCCTAAGGATTGTAGCGGCCAAAGGCAGACTATTCTGTAAGTTTTCACTCTACAAAACCTATCGGGTGGTCAGTAGCGCCCCCGTCGATGTCCTCTGGCAAAAATTAATCAATGTGGCCGATGTCTCTTGGCATCCTTTGATTGCCAAGGCTGATGTTCCCCTGGGTTTAATCGCTAAACCGGGGTTAATATATCAAGCTGTCACCCGTCTGACTCCCATTCCTATCCGGGTTTTCGTGGAAAATGTCCGCCCTGGGGAACTCCTCAGCCTCAGAGTTCTCGCTATCCCCGGCATGGAACAGAAAATGACCTACCAAGTAGAATCAACCCTCTGTGGTACTTATATTTCCTATTCTGTCACCCTGCGCGGTTGGCTGTCCCCGTTTATCTGGTGGTTAAGTCGTCCCTATCTAGCCAAAGTCGCCGCCCAACTAGCTCACGCCGCCGAAGAATTAACGGCCTAAAAAAAATTCTCCCCAATTGTGCTAATAAATAATCTGCCAAGGGTCAAGATTTAAGTCACAATGGTATATGGATAGACTTAAACAAAATTTTAGTCAGCTACATTGGTACATATAGTCTACTGATATCATCCCGACGAGTTGAGCGCAACAACCTCAATCCGCCGGGATGAACTATCTCTAGAGACTTTACTGATGAAGTAAGCTCTACAGGAGGGAACTATGGGGGAATTAAACACAGCCGAACTTCTAGTTAAATGTCTAGAGAATGAAGGGGTCGAGTATATTTTTGGGCTACCCGGGGAAGAAAACCTCGATGTTTTGGAAGCCCTAAAAAACTCCTCGATCAAATTTATCACCACCCGTCACGAACAGGGCGCCGCTTTTATGGCCGATGTCTATGGACGCTTAACGGGAAAAGCGGGGGTTTGTCTCTCCACCTTAGGACCGGGGGCGACTAACCTAATGACAGGGGTAGCCGATGCTAACCTCGATGGGGCGCCCTTGGTGGCTATCACTGGCCAGGTGGGAACAGATCGGATGCACATTGAATCCCATCAATACCTGGATCTGGTGGCCATGTTCGCCCCAGTGACGAAATGGAATAAACAAATCGTGCGGCCGGGTATCACCCCAGAAGTGGTACGGAGAGCCTTTAAAACCGCCCAAAGTGAGAAACCGGGGGCAGTTCATATCGATCTTCCCGAAAATATCGCCGCTATGGCTGCCGATGGTAGTCCTTTGCCCCTCGATAGTCAGGAAAAAGTTTACGCTTCCTATCGGACTTTGAACATGGCGGCGGCGGTGATTTCTAAAGCGAAAAATCCCTTGATTTTGGCGGGAAATGGGGCAATTCGCGCTAATGCTAGTGAGGCTTTAACGGAATTCGCCACGGCCTTGAATATACCTGTGGCTAACACTTTTATGGGTAAGGGGGTGATTCCCTATACCCATCCTCTGGCTCTTTGGGCGGTAGGATTACAGCAACGGGATTTGATTAGTTGTGCCTTCGATCGCAGTGATTTAATTATCGCTGTTGGTTACGATTTAATCGAGTATTCGCCGAAAAAATGGAATCCAGACGGGAAATTACCGATTATTCACATCGGCATGACTCCAGCGGAAATTGACAGCAGTTATGCTCCGGTGGTGGAAGTGGTGGGTGATATCACCGATTCTCTCATCGATATCCTCAAACGGGCCGATCGCCAGAATAAACCAACTCCTGTCACCGCGGGATTAAAGACGGAAATTCGGGCCGATTACGAAACCTATGCCAATGATACGGGTTTTCCGATCAAGCCACAAAAATTGATCTACGATCTGCGTCAGGTAATGGGACCGGAAGATATCGCTATTTGTGACGTGGGCGCTCATAAAATGTGGATGGCCCGCCATTATCACTCCGATTGTCCTAATACTTGCATTATTTCTAACGGTTTCGCCGCTATGGGTATTGCTATCCCTGGTGCGATCGCCGCTAAGTTAGTTCATCCCGATAAGCGCATTGTGGCGGTGACGGGAGACGGCGGTTTTATGATGAATTGTCAGGAATTGGAGACAGCTTTGCGGGTGGGAACTCCCTTCGTCACTCTCATCTTTAATGATGGCGGTTACGGTTTAATCGAATGGAAGCAGTTAAACTATTTTGGGACATCTTCTTTTATTAAGTTTGGTAATCCCGATTTTGTTAAATTTGCCGAAAGTATGGGATTAAAAGGCTATCGGGTGGAATCTACTCAGGATTTGATCCCGACACTAGAGGAGGCTTTCCGGCAAGAGGTGCCTACGGTGATCGATGTTCCCGTCGATTACGGTGAAAATCTGCGTCTTTCCCAAAAATCGGGCGATCTAAGCTGTCAGATTTGGGAATAGAAGTTGATAGCGGCAAGCAACCCCCTCGGTAGCTTGCCGTTATCTTCTCGAAAAAAATCCCCTAACTGAATCTCAGTTAGGGGGAAGTAATTAGGTTGGCTTTGGTAACGTTAGAAAACCCGATCTAGAATAACCATTCTAGAACCGCCTCATCTTTAGTGTTGGTATTGCGAGAGGGGGTTTCCCGGGTAAATTTCATGTGGATAGAACGATTTTGTTCACCATCGGCGGCCACGGCCATAATTGGATAATCGATTAAACCATCTTGGAAGGACATCTGATAGCGGAAAGTGCCATCGGGATTGAGTTTAATCGGACGACCACCGATAGTTACGGTGGCATCGGGTTCGGTGGCACCATAGACGATTAATTCTGCATCGGCAACTAACCAGAATTTGCGCGGACGTTGTAGGGTTTCCGAAGCACCCATACCGATACCAGAAGCAGTCATCCCGATACCGGAAGCGGTTAGTCCCGATACCGTGGGAACTGCCCACATACCAACCCCGGAGGGGAATACATAAGAACTGATCACTTCCGACATCGGTACGGAACCAGCGACGTGCTGCATGGAACCAAACAAGGAACCAGCCACCCGTAGGGCCTCGATATCGCCGACACTCTCGAAAATTTGGTCGTAGATAGGGCTTCCGGTGGTTCCGGTGCTGCTGTCGTAGCGTTTGCTGGGGGGAACGAGTTCGTAAACAGTTTTACCCACCAGTTCTTCTTCCCAGTTAACGGTGACAAAAATATCTTCAATCCAGTCGGAAGGATAGACGGGAGGAATCCGCACTAAAGGAGAACGGGCCAAAACTAACCAACGTCCATCAGCACAACGATAACCGATATCGATAACATAATCTCGATCGCTGACCGGAATCGGTAAGTACCATTCCCGGGCCAATTCATCACAGAGATATTCTTGGACGCTATGCGCGCCTTGGCTATTGATATCGATATCGGTGACATCATAAAGACGCAGGGCTAACTGTTGTCCTCCTTGACGACGGAGATCTTCTTTTGATTCGTTGGGGATATCCCAGTAAGCATAGGCCCACTGAGGATCGCGAGGTAGGAGGGTAATGCGATTTTCCCCGTAGCCACCGGGCAGATCTCCTAAACCATCATCCACTGAACCTAGAATATCTTCGATCGGGTTAGCTTGACCTAATTCAAATTTTGCTGCTTCCACTGGTTTTTCCTCTTTAATAATAGATTTAAAATTGCCGCTTACTCCCATAGCTTGGGTAATTGCCTCGATTAATTGCGTTTTCCGCATCCGACTGTAACGAGAGATGCTGTATTGACTGGCAACTCGTCGTAGTTGCCGCAAGGTCATCTCATCTAAGGGGGGGTATTCTGGAACCATGAGTTGACGCTCTCCGATTAGTTACGACGGCAAATGTTTTTGGGCATTTGCAAAAGCAGTGATCTGGGTAATCCTTCAACTACTCATCGATTGCTTTGTGAACAAGAGACCCACTCGATGGGGATCAAGGGAATCGCTTGTTATAAATACCTATTAAACAGCAAGATTCCGATTTTGACCAAGTACATTGTCATGGTTTCTTGATAAAACCGCCAAACCCTTGATCCCAAAGAGATTGTTATATCAGGAAGTTTTGATATGCTGTGCTGCCTTGAAACTGTAGGCGATATTTTAGTACAAGTAAACTATAATAATTACTGATTACTGATCACTGATTTGTACTCCGATCCCGATCGCCTGTAATCTGATATTGAGACTTTTAGTTAAGGAGACTGAACCGCTTGGCTACTCGTGTGATTATTGTTCGTCATGGACAAAGCAGTTATAACGCAGAGCAGAAAATACAAGGTCGCAGTGATGGCTCGGTTTTGACGGAAAAAGGGCATCTGGACGCGGAAAAAGTAGGAAATGCCCTCAGTCAAATCGATATCGCCGCTTTTTACTGTAGTCCTCTCCAAAGAGCCAAATCTACTGCTGAGGTGATTCAGTCTCGTTTAAATCACTCTCCCGTCATTCAACCCACTTCGCAGTTACTAGAAATCGATCTGCCTATCTGGGAAAATATGGTCAAAGAGGAGGTAAAAGCTCAATACCCCCAAGAATATCGGGATTGGCACCAAAAACCTCATGAATTTAAGATGATACTGCCCGATGGTCAAGAACATTATCCCGTTCTCTCCCTCTATCAACAAGCGCAGGATTTTTGGCGAGAAATTATTCCCCAACACGAGGGCCAAACTATCCTCATTGTTGCCCATAACGGCATTAATCGCTGTTTAATCCTCAGTGCCATCGGTATTCCAGTTTCCTTATACCATTCCCTACAACAATCTAACTGTTGCGTTAATGTTCTCAATTTTACGGGTGATTTTGGTGATCCTGTCCAGGTGGAATCCCTCAATCAAACGGCACACTTAGGGATAGCTTTACCCCCACCGCGTCCTCCTTTGCAAGGATCTAGGCTGCTGCTTGTGCGTCACGGAGAAACCCAATGGAATCGGGATAAACGTTTTCAAGGTGTGCGCGATATTCCTCTCAATGATAATGGCAAAGCTCAAGCTGAGAAAGCCGCCGAATTTCTGCGAGAAACGGCGATCGATCACGCTGTCACCAGTCCTTTGTCCCGTCCCAAGGAAACTGCCCAAATTATCCTGCAATATCATCCCAATGTCACCTTAGATACCCAAGTAGAGCTGACAGAAATCTGTCACGGACTTTGGGAAGGTAAATTAGAGGAGGAAATTGAAGCGAGTTTCCCCGGGATGTTAGAAGACTGGAAAAATGCCCCAGAAACCGTGCAAATGCCGGAAGGGGAGAATTTACAGGAAGTTTGGGATCGAGCGATCGCTTGTTGGCAGCAAATCGTTAAAACCTATAGTAATAGCGATAGTCCTAAGACAATTATGGTAGTAGCTCACGATGCCATTAATAAGGTGATTCTTTGTTATTTATTGGGTTTAAAACCCGCTAATTTCTGGAATATTAAACAGGGAAATGGCGCGGTTAGTGTGATCGATTATCCCAAAGGAGTTGACTCTCAACCAGTCCTGCAAGCAATTAATATTACCTCTCATCTAGGAGCGGGAATACTCGATCGCACGGCAGCTGGCGCTTTATAACAGTTATCAGTTATCAGTTATCAGTTATCAGTATTCAGAAGATTGCTTTTATTTATTCTTCCCAATTCATAATTCATAATTACGGCTAACTAGAAGCTAAGTACCTAAGCAAAATTAATTACACATTTCGATAAAGCTTTTGCCTATTGCCTATTGCCTATTGCCTCTTGCCTATCTTCACTAGGAAATTTATTTTGCACGACTACTTAATTGATTCTCAATCTGTCTAACTACCGTGAGTGCCGAATAGCTGACTCCGGCAGTGCCTTCTCCCGGATGGGTGGAATCTCCCACCAACCAAAGATGGGGGATCGGAGTGCGCGTCGCTACTCCAAAAGGGCCAAAAGTGGACAATCTTTGACCAATACCGCCGACAATGCCCTGATTTCGCCCCGTAAACCGTTCAAAAGTGCGAGGTGTAGCTGATTCGATGTGAACGATGTGATCAGGACTAAGATGGAAATAATTACCGAGACGATTGATCGCCTCTTGGGTGTATGCTGCTTTTAATTGCTGATAATTATCTTCTCCTTTTTGCCACCAAAGACTGGTATCGGTGAAGGAAGAAGCAATAATCGTCGCTTTTCCCACTGGAGCGCGGCCATCTCCTTCTTTACTCACGGAAACAAACAAAGAGTTATTTTCGCCGATTATGCCATCGTAATCGTAGAGGAATTGCAAATGGGGAGGACAATCGGGGGGAATAGCAGCGCGATCGACTCCTAAGTAAACCACAAAAGCACCGGATGCGGGGGGAAGTTTTTCGATTCTCCGGTGATAAAGACTGGGAATGGCTTCGCGATCGATTAATTGTGGTAAATTTTGGATCGGGATATTAGCGACAATCTCATCGGCCATTTCTGGATATATTTGACCATTTTTTTGATTTCTGACGATAATTCCCGTGGCTTTTCCCTTTTCTGTCAGTATTTTTTCCACTGTGTGGCGCATTTGCAATTTACCGCCGTATTTTTCCAAAGCTGTTACTAGGCGATCGCTTAATACTTGCATACTACCCTGAAGGTGGGATAAACCTTGGGGAGACTGAGAAACTGCTAAAGCGGTGGCGGCATAAAGTAAAGCGGTTTCATCGGCAGTAACTTGGGAATAAAGCTTTAACTGGAGATCCAGAAAGGTTTTTAGGCGTTTATCCCTCTCTAAGCCGTATAATCGCAGAGCATCGCCCACAGTCATCAAAGTAAAGGGGAAGGTAATGGCAGTATCTACACGCAAAGCGGCGATTAATTGCCCTAAATCCCACCAGTTGCGCGGGGGTAAAACTGGATCGCGACTTTGAAAACGCCAACTTGCTTGAAAGAGTTTTTGTAATAATTGCCAAAAAGGTTCGCTGCCCGGAAATTGTTTTTGTCTTTCCTCTTGCCACTTTTGCCGATCGCGCCAGACATTGATCGGAGTGGTTTCCCCCGGCAGAAAAACGGCACAGGCGGGATCGCAGGGGACAGAATCGGGTAAATCTATCCCTAATTCGGCAAAAATGCGCTGATGAATGCCCCCTACTTCTAATCCTGCCACTTGAGTTGCCCCCACGTCAAAAGTAAAACCCCGACGGGAAAAAGTCGAGGCACAACCCCCGGGGACAAGCGCCTGATCATATACTGTGACTTGATAACCTCGACGCGCCAATAATGCCGCCGCCGTTAGTCCGCCAATCCCTGCACCAATAACGGTAATTTGCGTCATTTTCTTAACAATTATGGCTCTTCTAGAGTAGTTATGATATGTTAGCAGAAAATAATCGACGCAAGCCTTGCCAAGTAAGGCTCACCAGAATTCAAAAAAGCAATTTTAATAAAAAAAGCTTTTTGCTTTGTTGGATTCCAGGCTATTTAGGGTTTGCTGAAAAAGTTTCTCGTGGGGGCAGGGTGTGGGGTGTAGGGTGTAGGGTGTAGGGTTTTACCCATTTTCATGTGGTCAATTACCTAATTTTCAGGGAAAAAGTACCTGAATTTTACCCCCGATCACTCCGATAGCCAGTACTTTTTGATTTCCCAAAAGTCTAAAAGTCTTACCCAACAAGGTTTTTAGATTTATTCAGCAAGCTCTATTTAAGGGTTTAGGCTCATTTAAACTACTAATTAAGGAAACTCTATGAACCAAGAATCCCTCGCTTTTAAGGACGGGAGTGTCAATACCTTAGTGATTTGTACTGGTTTTCATGATTCTAGATTGACGGAGGATTTTTTAGGACATCTGGGGAGCAAATCGGTCAAATTACGCTCCTATATTATTATTTCTCCTTTTTCTTGCTTAAATGAAGCTTTTTTACCCGGAGAAGACCTAACCTTGATTGGGTTTAGTGCGGGGGTGGTAAATGCGATCGCTTTAGCCTATTATTGGCAAGCTCAAGGGGTGAAAATTCGAGCTTTAATGGCTCTGGACGGGTGGGGAGTGCCATTAATCGGTAATTTTCCCATTTATCGCCTTAGTCATGATTATTTTACCCATTGGAGTTCCTGTTTATTGGGTAGCGGTGGAGAAAATTTTTATGCGGATCCCCCTGTAGATCATCTTAGCCTCTGGTCGTCCCCCGATCGAGTGACCGGTTGGTCTGTCAATGGTAATTTTGTCCAACGCACCACAGCGTTAACTTTTTTATCTAAAATCGGTTAGGCAAGAATGAATTAAGTATAATTGGCCAGTCGCCTCCCTATCTTTCCTATTTCTTTACCGCTGCCGACTAATGAGTACACCAGTTCTGAGTTCTTCGATTCTCTTGGTGGGAATTGAGGAGAATATCGCTAAACTAGCTAGTGCGAACTTGCAAGAAGCAGGTTATCGTCCCCTGATTGTGCCTAGCATTGATAGCGCTTTCCCAGAAGTGGAAAGTTGGCAGCCAGCGATGATTATACTCGATCGCCTCCTCGCGGCGGAGGCCGGTGTAAAGTTTTGTCGTCGTTTACGTTCCCAGGGAAGTCGCGTTTATATTATTTTATTAGTATCTCAAGAAACCCTAGAAGAACGTCTCGCCTGTTTGGAAGCGGGAGCCGACGATTATTTTCTCAAACCCTATAATTCGCAATCTTTCCTCAAATTAATCCGTTTTTACCTGCAACCGATGGAAACTATCCCCGAACAATTGCGCTTCGGTGACTTAGTATTGGATTTAGCCACTCGTCGTCTCTCCTATAAGAACAAAAATATTGAGTTGACGATGAAGGAATTTGAACTGCTCCGCTACCTGATGATTCACCCGAAAGAAGTATTATCAAGGGATCAAATTCTCGAAAATGTCTGGGGAGATGAATTTCAAGGAGAATCAAACGTTATTGAGGTATATATTCGCTATTTACGCCTGAAAATGGAAGCTGGTGGTCAAAAACGCCTCATTCATACCGTGCGCGGTGTCGGCTACGTTTTACGCGAATCTTAACAGGAGATAGGAGATTGCTTTTATTTAATCTCCCTACACCCCACACCCTACACCCCACACC
>NZ_JADEVX010000147.1:0-10775 GCF_015207925.1 Microcystis sp. LEGE 00066
CCATTTTTGGTGCTTTACTGTTTCTCAAATGCCTTTTTTCGCTCCTTATGTTTATTTTTATGCTCACTTTGATTTTTTCTCTCCGTAATTTCTCTCTGTGACAGCTTAGGGTGCGGAATGTGGGTTGGATGCAATCTTTGCAGACCTACGCAAAAAAGAAGCAGCAAGCGGCAGAGAAGTCGTAAACTTATTGCGAAAGCCCAGTCTAACAAGTCGTTGGAGCGGCCAGGCTAGAGAGCTTGATGATGGGATCAAGGATGCTAACCGCCGCTCAACTTAGTTGTTCCCCACTTCCCACGAAAAACTTTTTCTCTATGTGGGGAAAGATTCGCCAATAGACTGGACAAGAACCTCTAGATGGGCGAGGCTATGGGTGGCCATAGCAGTAAACCGCAGACGACTGGTGGGAACGGTAGGAGGACGAATGGCGGGGGCAAAAATCCCTTTTTCTAGCAGTTTTTGCGATAATTCTAGGGCTTGACCCGGATTGGCTACCGGTAAACATAAAATCGCCGCTTCCGAAGGCAATATATTAAGATTATTTAATTTACTCTTGACAAAATTAATATTTTGGTGTAGGCGTTGGCGACGTTCCGGTTCCAGACGAATAATCTCTAAAGCCATTCTAGCAGCGGCGGTGTCGGCGGGGGATAAACCAGTAGTATAAATCCAAGTAGCGGCGCGATTGCGGATAAAATCGATAATTTTGGCGTTTCCGGTCACATATCCCCCTAAACTGCCTAAAGCTTTACTCAGGGTCCCCATCTGAATTAATTCCCGTCCTTGACAACCACAATATTCCACGCAACCTGTGCCGTTTTCCCCCATAACCCCAGTAGCGTGGGCCTCATCCACCAAAACCATGCAATTATAAATCTCGGCTAGAGCGAGAATTCCCGCTAGGGGACAGATATCCCCATCCATACTAAACACTGTATCGGTGAGCAGTAAACAATGACGATAGTGATGACGGTGGGCTAATAACTGATTTTCTAAGTCTTCGAGACTATTGTGCCGGTATTCTTTCACCGTGGCACCGCTTAACTTGGCTCCATTTTTGAGGCTAGAGTGATTGTATTGATCGCCTAAAATCAGGTCTTTCTGCCCCACTAAACAGGTAATTGTCCCCAAATTGGCTAAATATCCCGAACTAAAAACGATCGCGTCTTCGCTATTTTTAAAGGATGCGATCGCTAATTCTAAGTCTCGATGAAGATCTCGGTGTCCACTTAATAGACGCGAGCCGGTGCTTCCAGTTCCATAGCGTTGTGTTGCTGCTATGGCTGCCGCGATCATTCTTTCATCGGCTGCTAATCCCAGATAATCATTACTGGCAAAATTAATCAGCGATCGACCCTCTAATTCTATAACGGCTCCGCCCCGGCCTTGAATGGTTTTAACCCTTCGATACCAATTGGCCCGATGGAGGGTTTTTAAGCTATCCTCGATCCAAGAGTAAGGATGATTCATGGGTGATTTGTCAATATATAGCCAGATTATTGCCGAAAAAGGCTCTTTTAAGGGTTAATAGTTTCGTAAAAACGACAATCTTGACAGGGACCGGAGGGGTTAATCGCACAGCGCAACAGTTCAGATCTGGCGTTAAAACGACAACTAGCATCCCCCATCACCCAACGTCCTTCAATCAAACTTTTTTCGTTAGGGGTGGGAGCAGTTTGTACATAAAGGGAAATTTTGCGTAAACAATAGCCACCAATCTTGTATTGATACTGGTGGTGACGTTCCAAAACCGCATAGGTTTGTCCTTTTAAGGCCAAATAATTACCCGGTTGTGGCATCCAATCCAACTGTATCTCTCCCAAACTTTGCCGCGGATGGGTCAGAATAACCTCCGTTGTTAATGAATCTTGCTCCATGATTATCCCTGTATTCTGGGCTACCTTTGCTCAATGGTAGCTTAGATCTCCGAGTCGATTAATAATTATATCTCCTGCAAAAATCAAAAATCTTCGGTTAGGTAAGCAGACTCCCAGACAGAAGACTCCGAGACAGGGGGAGAAAAAAGACAAGGGACAACTATCCTAGAATTGCCAATTTCCCGATTAGAGTAGAAGATAAACCGCAGGATTTTTCCGAGAATTGACTTTAAACCTCTTGCATAATTAATTTTTCAGGGTTCAAAAACTGCAAAAATAAGGATTAAATGGCATAAATTCTGTAAAGAGACCATTTAACTGATTATTATTCATTCTTAATTCTCCTGACTCCTGACTACTGGCTACTGACTCCTAACCCTAACAACAATTTTTGATTTTTAGAAGAGGTCTTTTATGGTTTACCCGATCCCGCCTGAAGATAATCTACCGCAAAAATTTCCGAAAATTCCCTTAGATCGTCGGGCCTATGCTTTCCTGATCGACTTTGCCTCGATCTGGTTTTTAAGCTCCTTTGCTAGTGGTGCGCCCGTACTGCAATTCTTCCTTTTTCTCCTGATTTGGTGGTGTTTGCGGGTGTTATTGGTAGCGCAGAATCAGGGTCAGAGTTTAGGACGTTGGGCCCTGGATATGAAGATCATCGATCTACGACTTCAGCGTTTACCCGGAATTTTGGAGTTAAGCAAACGAGAGGCGATCGCTGGTGGCGGGGCAGCTTTAATGATGGTAGGGTTAAATACTTTTTTTGGCAATCCTTTAAGCTTGATTTTATTATCTTCGCCCCTTTTCGCCGATTGTGGTATGGCGATCGGTGATGAGCAATTGAACCGCGCTTTCCACGATCGCATCGGTGGCACGATTGTTATTCCCACCCGTCGGGGTTTTTCTCTCGATCTACGTTTAAGAAGGCTTTGGTATCAAGTTAAGGGCAGAATGAGAAGATAAATAGCAGTTATCAGTGATCAGTGATCAGTTTTAAGTTTTGAGTGATACTAAATCCGGTTATTAAAAACTGGTTATTTATTCCCCCTTTTGCCTTTTGCCGTTCGGCTGTCCTGATATATAGCCTATACTCAACGGATTTAGTATTATTCCGCCATCCGAGGGGCATCGGTGGGGGACAAGAAATTAGTCTATTAGGAGTTTACCAAAATGTCAGAAGACAGATTAGAGCGGATCGAGAAAATAGTGGAATCGAACGCTCGCGCTATTCAATCCCTAGCTGATGCCGTCGCTAGTGACCGCGAAGAACGGAAACAGGAGAAAAAAGGGCTTTACGATTACCTAGCTCGAATAGCAAGCGCACAATCAGATTTTTATGAGACTCAAGCCGATTTTTACCGGCATCTAGAGAGAATGGATGATCGACACGCTCAAATGATTGAAATCATCCGACAGATTAACGAGAACAGAAGCGATCAAGCCTAACCTCACCTCAGTAACGTGAAAAGCTCTATAAATAGCAGTTTACCAGTATCTTTTCACTGTTTACTGTTTACTGGACGGCTACGCCGTGCCTTTGGCAACACTGAAAAAGGCGGGATCGGCCGGGATCGAACCGGCGGCCTAGTGCTTAGGAGGCACTCGCTCTATCCAACTGAGCTACGACCCCTTTTTTCCCTAACCATAATAAGCCATCCACGGCTAAACTGTTGATTGCCATCGACACCCAGCTACTTTCTGTTTTATGGCCGCAACCTTGGCAGTATGTTAATTTTATTTGCCCTTGAGGGCTTTTTTAAAATTCTTGCGGTAGGCGGGATTAACAGCCAACAGAAGCGGCCAGAACAGTGTTAAAGCTAAACGATTGGGTAAACTGGAACTAAAGTTAGTGCTTCTGTACCCATTCCAGAATTTCCAACCAACGAAACCATAAGCAATTATTAAGATAAAAACAACCAGTTTCATGCCATCTCATCCTTGAATTTAGACAATTCACATCTACTATTTTAAGCTTGGGTTTTGCCGACTTGGGAAAAGAAAATATTGTCCTGAATCCGGGAGACGGTGTTAGAATGCCGGTTAGGAACTAGATCGATCGAGATAGGAAAACTAAAGCCAGAATTTGCAAAAACTATTTAAAAACGGCGAAAAGATAGCCTTGGGAGGAAGTTATGCGAGCGGTACTAATGGCAGGTGGTTCAGGGACAAGATTACGTCCGCTTACTTGTGATCTTCCCAAACCGATGGTTCCGATTCTCAACCGTCCGATCGCAGAACATATTATTAATTTACTACGAAAGCATGACATTACCGAAATTATCACCACCCTACACTATCTTCCCGATGTCATGCGCGACTACTTTCAAGACGGCAGCGACTTTGGGGTAAAAATCACCTACGCTGTGGAGGAGGATCAACCCCTAGGCACCGCAGGATGTGTGAAAAATATTGCCGAATGGTTAGATGATACCTTTCTGGTGATTAGTGGCGATAGTATCACTGATTTTGACCTGCAAAAAGCGATCGCATTCCATAAAAGCAAAAACTCGAAAGCAACCCTCGTCCTAACGCGCGTTCCCAATCCGATCGAATTTGGGGTAGTGATTACCGACAAAGAAGGCAGAATTCGCCGTTTTATCGAAAAACCATCCACCAGCGAGATTTTTTCCGATACTGTCAACACCGGAACTTATATTCTCGAACCAGAAGTCCTCGATTATCTCCCCTACAAAGAAGAAACCGACTTTTCTAAAGATTTGTTTCCGCTGCTGCTGCAAAGGGGCGAACCTATGTATGGTTATGTGGCCGATGGTTATTGGTGCGATGTCGGTCATCTGGAGGCCTACCGAGAAGCGCAATACGATGCTTTATCCGGCAAAGTTAACCTGGAATTTCCCTATCGAGAAAAATCCCCCGGGGTGTGGGTCGGCACTAATACCTATATCGATCCTAGCGCCCAGATTGAGGCCCCGGCCATGATCGGCAATCATTGCCGCATTGGTGCAAATGTTCTGATCGAGAGGGGTTCGGTTATCGGCGATAATGTCACCATCGGCGCTGGTTCCGATCTGAAACGTCCCATCCTCTGGAATGGTGTGGTGATCGGGGATGAGGTCAATTTAGCCGCTTGTACGATCGCTAGAGGAACTAGAATCGATCGACGGGCCCAGGTACATGAAGGTGCGGTGATCGGACAATTATCGATCGTCGGGGAAGAAGCGCAGATCAATTCTGGGGTAAGAGTCTGGCCGAGTAAACAGATCGAATCGGGAGCCATCCTCAATATTAACCTGATTTGGGGAAATACTGCCCATAAAAACCTCTTTGGTCAACGAGGAGTATCGGGCCTCGCTAACATCGATATCACGCCCGAATTCGCCGTTAAACTGGGGGCAGCCTACGGTTCCATCCTGAAACCGGGGTCAACGGTAATCGTCTCCCGGGATCAACGTAGTGTCTCGCGCATGGTCAGTCGATCGCTGATTGCCGGTTTAATGTCCGTGGGGGTGAATATCCAAAACCTACAAGCGAATGCTTTACCGATTTCGCGGACTTTAGTGTCAAAATTAAACGTAGTCGGTGGCATTCACGTCCGTATCCATCCCGATCGCCCGGATTTTCTCTTAATCGAGTTTTTAGACGAAAAAGGGATTAATGTTTCCAAAGCGAGGGAAAAGAAAATCGAAGGGGCCTATTTTAAAGAAGATCTGCGACGGGTGGGAATGCAGGAAATCGGCAGTATGTCCTATCCGGCTGATATTCTCGATAATTACCGCAAAACCTTTGAAACTCAGCTAAATGTGGAGGCTATTCGCAATAGTAGTTCCAAAATCGTCATTGATTACGCCTACGGAGTCTCAGGGGCAATTTTACCAGAATTACTGGCTAAATTTGGCTGTGATGCCGTGGTTCTCAATGCCAGTTTACGTCAGAATGCCCTTTCCATGCAGGAAAGAGAGTTACTAATCCATCAATTGGGCCATGTGGTGGAGGCCCTGAAAGCGAACTTAGGGGTACAAGTTTCGGCCAACGGGGAACAATTAGTCCTCGTCGATGAGAGTGGTTTATCGATTCGCGGGGAACAATTAACTGCTCTAATGGTGAATGCAATTCTGACCGCCCATCCTCGCGGTACAGTGGTAGTGCCGGTTCATGCTTCTAGTGCCGTGGAACAGATCGCACGTCGTCACGATGGCCGGGTGGTGCGGACAAAAGCTAGTCCTAGCGCTTTAATGGAAGGATGTCAAACTAATCCTAACGTGGTTTTAGGAGGATCTGGACAAACTGGCTTTATTTTTCCGCAATTACATCCCGGTTTTGATGCCATGTTCAGCGTAGCGAAACTTTTGGAGATGTTAACCATTCAGGAACGTTCTCTAGCTCAGGTGCGGGCCGAGTTACCGCGCATTTACAATAAGAATACGGCGGTGCGTTGTCCTTGGAAAGTCAAGGGATCTTTGATGCGCTATCTGGTGGAAACTCACGCGGATCTTAATCTAGAGTTGGTCGATGGAGTCAAGGTGATTAATCCCCTTAATGATGACTGGGTATTGATTTTACCCGATGCCGGAGAACCTTTAGTGCATATCTATGCTAACAGTGAGCAGCGGGAATGGGTCGATCGGACAATTAAAGAATATCGTCATCGTGTCCAGTATTTCGTCGAACATTACCAGGGCGAAATAGTGATGATTTAGGATTTTTTGCCCTATTAGCCCCGAAACTTGACTATGATGACTTTTTTGACCTAAAAGGTGGCGTAGCCCTGTAGATGCTCATTTTTCCCGCAAAAGGAAGGCGATTCGATCGGCCGCTGCCTCACCGGTGCGGATCGCTCCCTCAAAAAATCCTGGCCAGCGATCGGCCATTTCTGTGCCAGCCCAGTGAATCGGTCCGACGGGAGTAAAAAGAGCCTCGCCGAAACTTGTCCAGACTCCGGGGGGCATAAAAGCGGCATAGGCGCCACCAGTCCAGGGATCCCCGGGCCAATCCACCTCATCGTAACTGATCGGGAAAAGAGCCTCTTGACCGAAATAAATAGCTAAATCCGAGAGGACGGCGGCACGACGCGCCAGACTACTCATGGAGTGCCAACGAATATAGCGATCGCCAACCACAAAGGTGGCGATTACCCCGACACCGGTTTCGGGATCGGAACTATCAGCACAGAGTTCCAACCATTGACAATTCCCCTGAGCAACTCCCGCTAGTCCCTGTTTTCGCCAGAAAGGTTGCTCATAGGAAATCAGGATTTTAGCGCAGCATCCCATCGGTACTCGTTGGGTTAGTTGTTCTCGCTGGGGTGGCAGCGGGGGATGATAAATAATGCGGCCGGCAAGATGGGGCGGCATGGCAATGATGGCAAATTTGGCGGTAAAAGTGTTCTGAGTGGTTTCTATGGTGACACCGGCCGAGTCATAATTAAGGCGAACAACTGGTTCCCCCAGTCGAATTCGCTCTCCTAACTCCGCCGCGATCTTGTCGGGAATTTGTCCGGCTCCGCCATGAATCAGTTCGGCCTCTGGATGTTCGGCCTGAGGGGCGCAATTTTGTCCCCAAAGAACGTGCAGCAGTGAGACTTGTTGGGGTTCGGCCGGCCCGAGAAAACCCACTGCACGCACCATATAAGCAAAATACCATTGACCAAAATCTGTGCTGGTGTTTTCTTCAATCCACTGGGCAAAAGTTTTACTATCTAGTTTTTTGGTGTGATCGTTGCTTTGGGGATAACCGGAAGGTAGGGTTTTGGCTAGTTCTTGAAAACGCGCCCATGCTGACATCGCATCTTGCCATTCTGCCGGGCCGATATCGGGTACTTCTCCCTCGTGGAAACCTTGAAAAAAACCATTGAATTCATAGCGTTTGTTGTTAAAGACTAGGACGGTTTTTCCCTGATTGGGAGAGGGAAAACGACGTATTTTATACTCATCAAGGAGGGCTAAAAAACGCTCTTGGGTTGGACCCACCCACTGACCACCTCGATCGATCCACTGTCCGGAGGGGAGATATTGACCAGACATTCTACCACCGTAACGATTTCGCGCTTCGATCACCAGAACTTGATGACCTTGCCTCTGGAGATTCCGCGCGGCGATTAATCCTGCTAATCCCGCCCCGACAACGATACAATCATAGCTAGTCCACTGGAGATTTGTCATGATTTTAGCTTCACAGAATATTTTATAATTAACAATTATTATTTTCCCAGATTTTTCCCTCAGTTGCTCTATCCATTGGCTCTTTTGATTAAATTATCTGCTAAGTATCTAAGCACAATTAATTACACATCTAAGCCACTACTCCGTCAGACTTCTGCTGTGATCAGTAAACAGTGAACTGAAAACTCAAATCCGATCCCTAATAGCTGTATCCCGTCTCCCGTCTCCTGTTTCCCGTCTCCTGTCTCGACTAGGAAATTAATTCTGCACGACTACTTAAGTAGTCGGACATAAATTCTGTTGTCTATCTTAAGAAATGTAAATTGCCGCAATTCTTACTGACGACCGACGACCGGCTCCTGACTCCTTACCCCACAGTTAACTTTACTTTTGTCCAACTACTTATCATCAATGTTTGATCTTCTT
Organism: Microcystis sp. LEGE 00066; assembly: GCF_015207925.1. NCBI lineage: Bacteria > Bacillati > Cyanobacteriota > Cyanophyceae > Chroococcales > Microcystaceae > Microcystis > Microcystis sp. LEGE 00066. Next base: position 8,423 of record NZ_JADEVX010000147.1, read on the forward strand.
AGCGATCGCTTAAGCCAACACCTAGAACAAATTGTCCGAGAAAGAAACCCTTTTTTCTCTAGTCAAGGACATTTTTATGTGCGAGAATACCTACGGCAAGAGTTAGGAAATTGGGGAAAGGTTAAATCACATTGTTTCCCTTTTCAGGGAAAAGTTTACGAAAATTTAATCTTGGATTTGCCTAACAATAGTCAAAAACCTCCGATTTTAATTGGCGCTCATTATGACACGGTGCCGGGGTCGCCGGGGGCTGACGATAACGCCACGGGATTAGCGGTATTATTAGAATTAGCGAGGTTTTTTGGGGAGAATCAGGCTAATTATCCAATTCGTTTAATTGCCTTCGATCTAGAAGAATACGGATTACTGGGGAGCATTGCCTACGCAGAAAAATTAAAACAAACTAAGCAGGATTTAAGGTTAATGTTATCATTAGAAATGCTCGGTTACTGTGATAAAAATCCCCATTCTCAAAAATATCCAGCTTTTCTAGAACATTTTTACCCCAACACCGGGGATTTTATCGCTTTGATTGGCAATCTCAAAACCCGCAAGGATTTAAATTTTCTCAGTCGAGTCCTGCGAGAAAATCAGACTCCCTGCGAATGGTTGCCGGTAATTTTTGGAGGTTATATCGTCCCCGATACTCGACGCAGCGATCATTCTCCCTTTTGGGATTGCGGTTATTCGGCAATTATGGTGACAGATACTGCTAATATGCGTAATCCCTATTATCATAGTTCTCAGGATACAATCGCTACTTTGGATTTAAATTTTCTAACAAGAGTCTGTCAAGGTCTCTGTTTTGGATTGCAATCTTTACCGATGAGATAAAAGTTAGCGTGTAGGGTGAGTTAGCGTTAGCGTAATGCACTAATACCAGTTAGAAACTCAACATTATTGACGACATTGGTGTGGTTGGGTTTCGCTCAAGCGTCACTAATATTTGACAGACAAAAGTTATTATTGCTCAACCCAACCGACAAAATCGGCGATCGTTTATCACAAAAATTGCTATCATAGAAACTATTGATATTCAATGATTTAGGGGTAATCATAATGACACAGTTAACTGAAGAACGAAAACAAGAGATTATTGCTGAAGTTTTAGCAGCGAGAGCAAACCGTGAACAATTTCTATTAGAGATGAAACAACGGCAACAAGCAGGGTTAAAAATTGCTCAAAAATGTGCTAGTCTCCTTAAAGAGAAGTATGGAGTCACGAAAGTTGTTTTATTTGGTTCATTGTTAAATTATGAAGAAATAACTCCCCATTCTGATCTTGATTTAGCGGTTTGGGATTTACCAGAGAAAGATTATTTTAAAGCGATAGCAGAGTTAGATAATGGACAGGATTTTGAGGTGGATTTAGTACAAGTTCAAAAGGCTCATACTTATATTTTAGAGGCAATTGCTCAGGGGGTTGAATTATGACTAATTTATCAATTCAAGATAGAATTAATCAAGAACTCAATAAAATTATTCAAGCCCTACAACAGTTAGAGATATTTTTAAGAGAATTATCTAATCAATCGGATGTCATGTATCAAAACGCATTAATTAATTCTATTGCGCTTAATTTGCATGGAGTTTATACTAGAATTGAGCGTATATTTGAAGTGATTGCTAAAAAAATTGATCAAAGATTCCCAACGGGGGATAAATGGCATCGAGATTTATTAGAGCAAATGTCTGTTGATATACCTAGGGTGAGAAAAGCAGTTATTACAGAAGAAACAAGGCTCATTTTGGATGAATTAAGGCGGTTTCGTCATCTGGTGAGAAGTGCTTATTCTTGCCAATTAGATGAGGAAAAGGTTTTAATCATCGCCCATCAAATTGTTAATTCTTATCAAACCATAATCAATGACATTCAATTGTTTTGTAATAATTTAAGTAAGGGAAAAACTTAATTAAAGATAACCCAATTTACAAGATCACCTTCGGTGCGCTTTCAGCGAGTGGCGTGCTGCTATGCAGTGCCGTAGAGTATCGCACTATCTATACTTGATAATATAGTTGACAGAAATATTTTTTGGACGAGTTTCATAGATACTGACGCGAGCAGGAGGGCTATCAGGACCTGTAGTCTGTTTTATCTCAGATGTTTGTCCAACTGAGCCAGTACCCGGTTGTGCTTGTGCTGACAGGAGAATAGCATTATAGCAGCAATTCTCATTTTGAAAAAAATTCAGATAAAATTCTCTTATTTAAATAGAGAACTTGTGTAGAAGCATTATTTTTTGACAGATAATTATCATCCAACGCTGGAGATAGACAGGTTTTAAGAACTTTGTCCATGAAAAATCGATTTCAACTCATAAATCTGGATGAAATTCTAACAAAATTTTTA
>NZ_JADEVX010000148.1:0-10726 GCF_015207925.1 Microcystis sp. LEGE 00066
AGTTTGGATTTTTTCAGCCTCAGCTTCCTGATGAAGAATCTTGGCTATCGCTTGAATATGTTGGTTAAGTTCTTGTTGTTGCTCTGGAGTCATTTTTGTCTTTTCCCCACTCTTTTCTCTATCCCATGCCCAATTGATGCTTTTGTCAAGTAGTTTATTTGTTCTTCAGCTTTGACTTGCTCCCATCTGAAATCCTGCTTTTTCAAATGCTTTAATTGCTCGTTGATGATGGCTCTTCGTTACTTGTTATGGTTCGATAGGGGGGCATAAATCAACAAAATCTTTATCTGGTAAGGGATTTAATTGATTAGTTCGCTTTAGATAAAAAACAATTGACAAAAATCGCCCAATGTCTTTCTCTATAAGGGTTCCATCCCTTATAACTCCCGTCTATTGCATAAGACAAACCGAAGAACCTTGATGATTAATTTCAGCAAGACTAGGCATGATTTAATTCAACTTCTACATAATAAGATTCGATCCCTTGATTCAACTCCGCAGCAACTTCTAAATAAGACTGAATTGCATCTTGAATATTATTGAGTGCTTCTTCTTTAGTTATCCCTTGAGAAGCACAACCGGGTAAACTAGGACACCAAACGGCATATCCCTCTTCTGTTTGTTTGAGATTGACTTGATATTGCATATTTTATCATCCCGTACTTAATTGAAAATTAGGCAGCACCTAATTAGGGTTGGATAGGATTGGGTGCTTTGTTCGTTTGATTCAATTATAAGCGATTCATCGGCAATCATCAAGAGTTGGGGATTGGTGGTAAGATTGTCAGAAAAGCGATCGCACTGTATAATCTTGATTGATATATAAGCTAATTCTACTCACTTGAACTAAATCATCATGAATCAAAAACCGTACCAAATAGAAGCATTTTGGGATCGAGAAGCGCAAGTGTGGGTAGCAGAGAGTGAAGATATTCCGGGATTAGTCATCGAAGCTGATACCATCGCAGCTTTAACAGCTAAATTACGACAGATGATTCCAGAATTATTACAACTAAATCATCTAATTACTCTTGAACCTCAAGCAGCGATAACTTTTGAACTCATTAGTCATCGTCAAGAATCAATTGAGTGCGCTGTTTAGATTGAATGGGGAGATTATCAGAATTGTATCACCGGGATGATAGCCGAAAAAAATCCGGCTCTTATAGGTTCTGTGTGATAAGTTTAACTTACAATATGATCGATCAATCTTTGTGTCCTTTGTGTCTTTGTGGTTCCTTCCACCCCCTCGCTAGGAGGAATGTATCTTAGAATACATTTCACCCACTAAATCCAAGAGAGCCAAAATCCTAGTCAATCAAACAATCAAAAAAATCATAATTTAGACAGAATTGGGTGCGTTGTTCGTTCATGGGTTGATTTTTTTTATCCGACACTCCGCACTTCAAAATGTAGCATAAAATAGCATAAACTCATTCAAGAAAAAATAAATAAAAATACTCAGAGAATTAGTCCCAAAAAAGTGAGACAATCAAAAAGCTCAAAAATCTATTAAAGGTACAAAAATTGTCTCCTATCTCAGAGGTAAAAATTAAAAACCTAGATCACTTAGGAATAGTAGCTGGACTAATTGACGAAATAAGAATAGTTGAAATAATCAACTCTAAATTAGGAATTGACTCCCGAGAAAAAATTTCAGCAGGAACAGTGGTCAAAGCTATTCTAATCAATGGATTAGGATTTCTTTCAAGGCCTTTATACTTATTTAGTCAATTTTTTGAAGATAAAGGAATCGAAGAATTATTGGGAGAAGAAATAAAAACCGATTATATCAATGATGATAAAATTGGGAGAGTCATGGATAAATTATACAAACATGGACTGAATGATATATTTATAGAAGTTGTCTTATCGGTCATCAAAAAATTTAAAATAGAGACAAAATATTCTCATCTAGAGGCCACATCATTGCTACAAAGGGAGCATCTCATTTATGCAAGTGAGTAATTATACTTATCCCTAAAACTGTTTTCTAGCAAGGCTTTCAAAATAGCTTGACATAAAAACCTGATTTAGGGGTTACAAAGGTGAGATGCTCCCAACTACAAGCTACAAATTAGTCCCCCTATAGAACCCCCTTGAGCCATCTTGCACACTTTTCTCTTTTTGTCAAATTTTATGTTAAGAAAGATGTGACTAATGGATAGCTTATCAAGGGGGGATCGAAACCAAAGTTTATCTTCAATTTAATTATAAACAGCTACTTATTGACCAAAATTTAATGATCAATGGGATAAAAATTAGCCAACTCTAAAACTGATCTAAAAATTAGCCCGCAATGGGAAAAATTTTGGCTAGGATCAAATCATAGTCATAATTGAGACTAGACGAGTTTCCCTTTTTTTACTTTATTACTGGCAATTACAGTTATGGTTAGCAATATTCCCTTTTCTATCCCCGAACATAGCCTCGATCGAGATTGTACCACCCTCTCCCGTCACGTCCTGCAACAACTACAAAGCTTTTCCCCCGACGCACAGGATTTAAGCGCAATTATGAGTCGGATTGCCCTAGCGGGGAAATTAATTGCCCGTCGTCTCAGTAAAGCGGGATTAATGGCGGACGTGCTAGGTTTTACTGGAGAAACCAACGTACAAGGGGAATCAGTCAAGAAAATGGACGTTTTTGCCAATGAAGTATTTATCTCGGTTTTTAAACAAAGTGGTTTAGTTTGCCGTCTTGCTTCCGAGGAAATGGATAAACCCTATTATATCCCAGAAAACTGTCCCATCGGTCGCTATACCCTACTCTACGACCCGATCGATGGTTCTTCCAATGTGGATATTAACCTAAATGTGGGTTCGATTTTTGCCATCCGTCAACAGGAAGGCAATGATTTAGACGGAGAGGCGCGGGATTTACTGCAAAATGGTCGTAAACAAATCGCCGCTGGCTATATTCTCTACGGACCCTCGACTATTTTAGTTTACTCGATCGGTCGCGGTGTTCATGCCTTTGTTCTTGACCCCAGTTTAGGGGAATTTATCCTCGCCCAAGAGAATATTATTATCCCCGACCATGGCCCGATTTATAGTACCAATGAGGGCAATTTTTGGCAGTGGGATGAGGCAATTCGCGACTATACTCGTTATGTCCACCGTCATGATGGTTACACAGCCCGTTACAGTGGGGCATTAGTGGGAGATATCCATCGAATTTTAATGCAGGGTGGTGTTTTTCTCTATCCGGGTACTGTTAAAAATCCCCAGGGAAAATTGCGCTTAATTTATGAAACTGCCCCCCTTGCTTTTTTAATTGAACAGGCAGGAGGTAAAGCTAGTGATGGGGTGACAAATCTTTTAGATATCGTTCCCGATAAATTACACACCCGCACACCTTTAGTGATCGGTAGTATCGAAGATGTTAAATTGGTGGAGTCTTTTATCGCCGATCGCCGTCATCGCGATCGAGTTTAACTTATAGTTTTATTTAGAGATATTGACATGGATTTACAATATCTGAAGTGGACTAAAAATGTAAAGCGAAACGATGGTACATGGGCATATCGGGAATATAAGGTTTCTGATTCCTTCAAACTGGCATGGAAAGACGATGAAGTCAATGCCAATAAACCCGAAAAAGATAGTTTGATACTACTCAGACAGCGAGGGTATGTTACCCATTTAGTAAAAGTTCTTGACTGCAAAGCCGAACGTGAAATTGGCAAGGATGATTACGACATCTATCGAATTGTTGAGGTGCTTTGGGCTATTGATTTTGATAATCCACCTGTATCAGCAAAAGCAGATAAGATGTTTGATTATCGAGTCAGGTATCAGGGTGGGAATGTGATGGAATTGGAGAAGTTACCGACTTTCAGACAGCGTTGGGATGACGATGGCGGTTTGGGGGGATTCCAAACTTACATTCAGAATTTATTGGGGCTGTCAAGGAATGACTAAGATCCTTGTTAAGCTTGTGTTATAGTATTGAGCAGATATAGGGCAACCGCTATGACTGCTATAGTTCAGGAACTTTTAGATACCTTTGACCGCTTGACAGACTCAGAGCGGTTAGATTTGCTATTAGAGATTCTGAAGCGGACAATTCACCTGGATTTTCCGCCCTTATCTGATGAAGATCTAGTCCTCAATGCCGAGGGAATTTTTCTAGAATTAGATGATCAGGAAGCTTCCTATGGATAGCCCTGATCGTGGTCAGGTTTGGCTGGTTGATCTGGGTTATGTGGCCAAAGTCAGACCCTGTTTGGTTATCAGTATTCCTGCGCTCAATCAAGAGCGTGCCTTAGCGACTCTGGTTCCACATACGACAAGCTCTCGTGGTTCAAGATTGGAAGTGAAAGTCTAAGCTCGCTTCCTTAGAGAAGGAGTCTTTGATGTACAAAACATCGTTACAATTCCCCATGCAAAGCTTTTGCGTAAATTAGGAAATCTGACATCTGAGCAAATGATGGGGGTTGAGAATGCGTTACTTTTTTGGCTAGGGTTTGAAGAGAGGAATGATCAAGAAAGCGAAGATTAGTCTGTGCTCTAGTTGCAGCGGAAACATAATCAATAGTTAGGGTTTGCGGCAAAAAGTTTTTCGTGGAGTGTGGGGTGTGGGGTTTTACCGGTTTTGAGGTGGCCAATTACCTAATTTTTAGGGAAAAAGTCCAGGGATTTTCCCCCTGATCACTCCCATACCTGGTACTTTTTGATTGACAAAAAGTCTAAAAGTCTTACCCAACAAGGTTTTTGGATTTATTCAGCAAACCCTATATAGCCAGACAAGGTCTTTACTTCTAAATAGTCGGACAGAAAAATATTAAAGATTATGGTGAAATTTTGGCGCAGATTAACGGTATTTTTAATTTCTTGTTTATTGCTGATTTCCCTAACTGCTTGTGGTAATCAAGTTAGACGCAATCAAGTGGTCATATCGGTATTAAGTGACCCAAAAACCTTTAATGCTGTTTTATCGGCCGAATCCCCGAATATTTTTGGTTTAACCTACGAAGGACTATTAACAGAAAATCCCATTACTGGCAAAAAAGAACCAGTCCTGGCAGAATCTTGGACAATTTCCGATGATAATTTGAACATTATTTTTACTATGAGAGAGGGTTTAAAATGGTCGGATGGTCAACCCTTAACCGTTGATGATGTGGTTTTTACCTATAAAGATTTATATCTAAATCCTGATATTCCCAACAACTACCGCGATAGTTTAAGAATAGGATTAAAAAAAGAATTTCCAGTTATCACTAAACTAGATAATCGCCGAATCGAATTTAAACTACCCGAACCTTTTGCTCCTTTTTTAGATGCTGTCAGTTCACCGATTTTACCTAAACACGCTTTAGAAAAAACTATTCAGAAAAAAAGCCCCGATGGTAGGTTAGAATTTCTCTCCACTTGGGGGTTAGATACTCCTCCCGATAAAATTGTTTTTAATGGTGCTTATAAACTAAAAGAATATATCACGGGACAAAGGATTATTTTTGAGAATAACCCTTACTATTGGAAAAAAGATGACCGTGGACAACAATTACCCCATATAACTTCAGTAATTTGGGCAATTGTTGAATCGCAGGACACAACTTTACTACAATTTCGTTCGGGAAGTTTAGATTCTATTGGGGTAACTCCCGAATTTTTCTCCCTCTTAAAAACCGAAGAAGAAAGAGGAAATTTTACTATTTTTAACGGCGGACCTGCCTACGGAACCCAATTTATCGGTTTTAATCTCAACCAAGGCAAACGCGACGGAAAACCCCTAGTAGAGCCAATTAAATCCAGGTGGTTTAATAACTTAAATTTCCGTCAAGCTATTGCCTACGGCATTAATCGTCAAAGAATGATTGATGATATCTATCGAGGGTTAGGACAAGAACAAAATTCTTTTCTTTCTATCCAATCGCCTTTTTACGATAAAACCCTGAAAGGTTACGATTACAATCCCGAAAAAGCCAAAGAATTATTATTAGAGGCGGGATTTAAGTATAATAGTGATAATCTGCTAGTCGATGCCGATAATAATCCCGTTAGATTTAACCTGATTACTAACGCAGGAAATAAAATCCGGGAAGCAATTGGGGCGCAAATTAAAAATGATTTAGCCGCAATAGGAATTCAAGTGGATTTTCAAGCGATCGCTTTTAGCAATTTAGTTGATAAACTAAGTAATAGTCTAGATTGGGAAGCACATATTTTAGGTTTTACCGGCGATAATGAACCCCACGCCCCTAATATTTGGTATGTAGATGGAAATCTCCACGCTTTTAACCAACAACCTCAACCCGGCAGCCCGCCAATTCAAGGCTGGCAAGCGGCGGATTGGGAGAAAAAAATCGCCTATTTATACGTCAAAGGTTCCCAAGAATTAGACTTTGAGAAGCGCAAAGTTATCTATAATGAAATTCAACAACTTCAACAGGAATACGTCCCCTTTATTTATCTTGTCAATCCCCTCGCTTTGGGGGCCGTGCGTAACTGCTTTGAAGGAATACAATTCTCCGCCTTGGGTGGTGCATTCTGGAATCTAGAAGAATTAAAGAAAACCTGTGGAGGTGTTTAATGACTCATTTTGGTTTACTCTGTCCTACAACTTCTGGACATATTTATTCTCTCCTACCTTTAGGAAAAGAGTTACAAAAACGAGGTCATAAAGTTACCTGTTTTCTAACTCTTGATGGTGAAGAAATGGTGCAAGCAGCCGGGTTAGATTTTCAGGCAATTGCACCGGACAAATATCCGAAAGGCACATCAGCCAAAAATTTAGCCGAAATTGGTCAATTACAGGGAACAGCCGCCGTCCGTCGCACGGTACAATCAGTGACTAATTCTACCGCTGCCCTCTTTGAAACTATCCCTCAAGAGATGCGTCGCTTGGGAATTGATGCCCTAATTGTCGATCAAGTCTCCCCCTCAGGAGGTACAATCGCAGAAAAATTAGCTATTCCCTTTGTCAGTTTTGCTGGGGCATTGGTTTTAAATCGCGATCCGCTTATTCCGCCCTTTATGACCACTTGGGACTATAATCCCTCATTTATCGGGGTTATTCGCAATAAACTTGGCTATAAACTCCTTGACTCTCTGACTCGTCCCCTGAATGAGTTAATCAACCGGCAGCGTCAAGAATGGGGGTTAATTCCCTATCAAAACATCAATCAACGCTATTCACCCATCGCCCAAATTAGCCAACAACCTGCCGAATTCGAGTTTCCTCGGCAAAATTTACCCGCTCACTTTCACTTTACCGGCCCCTTTCACGATTCCTCCACCAGAAAAACGATTCCTTTTCCCTACGAAAAATTAACCGGACAACCCTTGATTTATGCTTCCCTCGGTACAATTCAAAATCGCCTACAATCGGCCTTTAATGCGATCGCCGAAGCCTGTGCCGATTTGCCGGTACAATTAGTTTTATCCTTGGGCAATACCGACTCTAACATTCAAATAACCACCAAAAACGCCCTAGTTGTTCCCTACGCTCCCCAATTAGAGCTTTTAACCAGAGCCTCTCTTACTATCACCCACGCAGGCTTAAATACTACCCTAGAATCCCTTGCTCAAGCTGTACCGATGGTGGCCATTCCCATCGCTAACGACCAACCGGGGGTATCTGCTCGGATAAAATGGTCGGGGACCGGGGAAGTGATTCCGATTTCCCGTCTAGAAGTTCCCCGTTTACGAAAGGCCATTGAAAAGGTGTTATCCTTTCCCAGTTACCGAGAAAATGCCCTGAGAATGCAAAAAGCGATGCAGAAGACTGGAGGAGTGAAAATGGCCGCCGATATCGTTGAAAAAGCCATTTCTACCGGCCAACCCGTCCTATCGGTATAATAGCTAGGGTCTGCTGAAAAAGTTTTTCCTGGGGACAGGGTGTGACCAACTGTCTGCATTATAACCGATAGTGTCTGCCGCCGTTCCCTGTACACGCACTTGTTAGGCATCGGATTGGCTAGAGTGTATAAACTGGTGAAAGTCTGGTGATTTAATGAATTCTTGAAGGTCTTTTATTCCCTCTATAAATGAGGTTAGCATCCACCCAAGCTCTTTAAGATGAGCTAATAATCGAGGGTTTTGTTCATCCAAAAGACTGATTAACTTATAATAGTCTTCTATAGAGCTAGTATCGAGTAGCGCTAAATCTTCATGAATCAGCTTGTTTCGTTCCGCCACAATGTCTGAGAGAGCCTGTTTCTGAGCATTTAAGAAATCTGAGTCACTATAGGGAACCTTAAATGACAAAGACATACCTAACTCAGAAGAGTCTAGTTGAGCTTCAGACTGACTATCATCCACTAGCACAGTGTTATGTAATTTCTGAACTAGGCGACCTAATGTGTGCTTACGAAATCTCTCATAATTGTCAACCAACTGGTTATGGGTTGATGTTGATAATCCCTCGAGCTGACTAACTGAAAGTAGATACTTTAAAATACCTTCAATCTTTGAAAAATTAACTATATTTCTGCCTAGCTTTCTTAGTGCTTCAGTTCTAACTACTTCAATATCTATCGGTTTATCCATGATTAATGGTAAGCTGTTGACTATCTAAATTATCTATTTTAACAAGTAATGGCAGCGATGGTTAATTGCCCTCACTCCTGACCGCTCTCCCAGAACAAACAGGAGAGGTCTTTTGATAGACTAGAGTTACAGCCCGACAGTGGGGAGCTAGGGGCAAGAAAAGCTTAATATTTGAGATAAACCGATCGAGCCAGAATATCGTCTAGAATTAATTAGCTCAAAAAATCCCGACTGAATCTACCCTTAAGCAAACTTTTCTAAAAATGATGGCTGAATTACTGAGTCTAGTTCCTGCCAAGTCCCTCGAAACCGATGTAGTGTTAGGGGAAGCGCCGGCAGTATGTCCCCTTCCTCCAGTCACGGTTAGTAATGATACCCTACTTATTTCCCTGATTGATCGCCTGCGACGTACTTTGGAAAATCACCGCGGCGAAAATCAAATTGTGGTGATGCAGGATTTCCCAGATCCGGATGCTCTTTCTAGTGCCTGGGCCTATCAAATTATCGCCGAGCAGTACGATATTCACTGCGATATAGTCTATGCGGGTACTCTCTCCCATCAGGAAAATGTCGCTTTGGTAAAACTAACGGGTTTACCGGCTAAACGTTGGGGAGTCCATACCCTCAAGGATAGAGATCTCTCCGTTTATCAGGGTTGTGTTTTTGTCGATGGTCAGGGAACCAATAGTCAGTTAACCACTCTGGTTAAACAGGCAAAAATTCCCGTTATTGCCGTGATTGATCATCATACTCGCCAAGGGGATCTAGAGGCGGAATTTGTTGATATTCGTCCCCAAATCCGGGCAACAGCGACGATGTTAACCCAATATATCCAAAAAGGGTTACTGAATTTTAATACTAGCGATACCGTCCATGTTAAGTGTGCCACAGCTTTGATGCACGGATTGCGATCGGATACGAATAATTTAATGCAAGCGCAAGAATGCGAATTTATTGCTGCTGGTTATCTCAGTCGTTTCTACGATGCTCAATTATTAAACGCTGTCCTACAATCGGCCAGATCCCGACGGGTGATGGATGTGATTGAACGGGCCTTAAAAAACCGTATTATTAAAAATAATTATTCGATCGCCGGGGTCGGTTATTTGCGTTATGATGACCGCGATGCGATTCCCCAGGCTGCCGATTTTTTGGTGACAGAAGAAAATGTTCACACGGCTTTAGTTTATGGTATCGTTCACGATGAAGATGAGGATATCGAGTTAGTCATCGGTTCTATGCGTACCAGTAAAATTACCCTAGATCCCGATGAATTTCTCAAGGAAGCTTTCGGACAGGATAACCAAGGTCGCTTTTTTGGTGGTGGTCGTTATATGGCCGGAGGTTTTGAAATTCCTATCGGTTTCCTCGGTGGTTTTAATAATAATGCCGAATACGCAAAACTCAAGTGGGAACTGTATGACACCCAAATCAAACAGAAACTTTCCCATCTAGTTAACCCCGATGAAAAGGTAATTCGCACCTAGCTATCGGACCTCAGCTATCTATTATCATCGCCAAGACCGACCCGACACTGATATGAAACTTTATTTTGTGCGTCATGGATTAGCAGGACAATCGGAGGATTATCTCAACGATAGGGAACGTCCTTTAACCGAGGAAGGTAAGGCAAAAACTGCTAAAGTTGCCCAAAGATTAGGACAGTTGGGGGTGAAATTTGACCTAATTCTCACTTCCCCATTGGTGCGTGCCGTGCAAACCGCCGAAATTTTGCAAAAAGCGGGTTTAAGCAGTAAAATTGAGCAATTTAATCCCCTATCGCCCAATGGCAATATTCAAGATTGGGTGCAGTGGTGGCAAAAGTCCGACTATCAGCGAGAGGAAAACGCGATCGCACTGGTGGGCCACGAACCGGATTTAGGCTATTGGACGGAAATGCTGGTTTGGGGCAAGTTTCAAGGAAAATTATCGGTCAAAAAAGCGGGAATAATTGGTCTAGAGGTTCCCAATCAGGAAAATCCCCTAGGTAAGTGTCAGTTATTCTGGTTGACAGCGCCAAAATTACTCCTCTAAGGTGGGACTTTCGGAAAACGCGAGCGAGAATTGTCTCTAGTCAAACCCTAGAACCGAGACAGCATCAGCAATACAACCCACATTCCGCACCCTAAGCTGTCACAGAGAGAAATTACGGAGAGAAAAAATCAAAGTGAGCATAAAAATAAACATAAGGAGCGAAAAAAGGCATTTGAGAAACAGTAAAGCACCAAAAA
>NZ_JADEVX010000149.1:0-10722 GCF_015207925.1 Microcystis sp. LEGE 00066
TTGGCTTAACCTTGTATTCTAGCACAAACATTTTGACACTGCTCGACCGAGTATCAATATCTTAGCACAAAATTCTTTAAGTTGACAATATATATTTAAGTGGAGCCGCCCAACCCTACACTAAAGGGCAGGGCTTGTACTCAAATTTTCGGTCAAAAATAATTATAAACTTGCTATTTATAGATGAAGTATTGTTGTAATTTGTTTCTTTTATTTTTATGGATGGATTAGTAGAACTAAATCTGGTGGATTTGGGTTGGGCTTTGGGGATGATGGGTATTTGTTTAATCCTCTCCCGTTGGTCAAATTTAGCTCTAGAGGGCCAATTATTATTGGCGACCGGTCGATCGATCCTGCAATTATTAGTGGTAGGCTACGTTATCGCCTTTATTTTTTCCCTGGATAATCCTCTGGCAGTGCTGGGGATTTTGGCAGTAATGATGACTATCGCGACTATTGTTGCTAAAAATCGCATTGATAGCCGAGATAAAGGCTTATTACCCCTAGTTTTTGGCTCTTTATTGATTAGTAGCTGTCTAACTTTAGGTTATGCGATCGCTTTAATTATTCAACCAGAACAATGGTACTCACCCCAATACTTGATTCCCTTGACGGGGATGGTGTTAGGCAATGCCATGAATAGTGCCTCTTTAGCCGGGGAAAGATTAAGCAGTGCCATTAAAAGTCACCGTTTGGAAATCGAAACCCATCTTTGTTTAGGGGCAACCCCTCAACAAGCGACCGCATCTTACCAAAAAGCAGCGATTCGAGCTAGTTTAATACCCACCCTCAATCAGATGATGGTGGTGGGTTTAGTCAGTTTACCCGGAATGTTCACCGGACAGGTATTGGCAGGAAGTGAACCTTTAAACGCCGCTTCCTACCAGATACTGATCCTGTTTATGATTGCCCTAGCTAACCTAATCACCGCTCAATTGGTGACAGAGGGAATCTATCGGCGCTTTTTCGGTGAGAATTTATCACTTATCAGTTAACAGTTAACAGTTATCAGTTAGTCAGTTATCACTAACCACTCCTGACTCCTAATTAACGCCCACTGTTCACCGATTACAGTTGACTGATCACTGATTTAGCCTTTCCACTTGCTGGCAACGACTTCAGCGAGATCAACCACCCGTTGGGAGTAACCCCATTCGTTATCGTACCAAGCGATAACTTTCACCATATCGCCACCCATCACCATGGTGAGACTAGCATCAATGATCGAGGAGGCATCAACACCGCGATAATCAGAGGAAACGAGGGGTAAATCATTATATTCGAGAATTCCTTTTAAAGAATTTTCCGAAGCTTCTTTGAGGACTTCGTTTACCTGTTCCGCGATCGTGCTTTTTTCCACTTGCGCCACTAAATCCACCACAGAAACGTTAGGAGTGGGTACACGCAGAGCGATACCGTTAAGTTTCCCTTTCATGTCCGGGATAACTAAGGCTACAGCTTTAGCGGCACCGGTGGAGGTGGGAACGATGTTAACGGCGGCGGCGCGAGCGCGACGCAGATCCCGGTGACTAGCATCCAGAATCCGTTGATCACCAGTGTAACTGTGGGTGGTGGTCATCGTCCCTTTGATGATGCCGAAGTTTTCGTGAATCACTTTGACGACAGGAGCAAGACAGTTGGTGGTACAACTGGCATTGCTGATGACATTGTATTTATCGTGTTCGTATTCGTGAGCGTTGACACCAACTACATAGGTTCCCACTCCCGAACCTTTACCCGGTGCGGTAATGAGGACTTTTTTAGCTCCTGCGACAATATGCTTAGAAGCGCCCTCTTCATCAACGAAAACACCGGTAGCTTCGATCACTAAATCTACACCCCATTCTGCCCAGGGCAGATTGAGGGGATTGCGATCGGAATAACATTTAATAGTCTTACCGTTAACAATTAAAGAATTATCATCGGCATCGATATTAGCGTTAAGTTTGCCTAACATCGAGTCATATTTGAGCAGGTGAGCGTTACTCCGGGGATCGGATGTATCATTGATCCCCACTACCTCCAAGCCACTATTAGTCCGTCCTAACCAACATCTTAGGAAATTACGTCCAATCCGTCCGAAACCATTGATCGCTACTCTAATCACTGCTGCTTGCCCTCTACGTTCTAGTGCAATACATAAAAAAATAATTAATGTTCCCAATCATACCTTAAAGGTTGAACTTTACGATCCTGATCGAAAATAATTTATTACCTCAGCAATCCTATCGGGTTTAAATGAGGAAATTTAATTGATTAAAGCGATTTAAAGCCAAAATTAGCCTAAATAACCCCTAAAAGATTCTCATAACCCCATTCCCTCCTTAGCTGTCCGCCTTTTCGGTAATCAGATGTGAGTTTTCAGTTTACTGATTACTGATCACTTAAAGGTCCCCGCTCCTCTTATCCTCAAAAAAAACTCGTTCACTTTTCTGTAAACGAGTTCACTTTCCATGATACGATTAATAGTCCTTTGAGTTATTTGGCAACTGCTACCGGTGCTTTGACGGGCTGAGGCTGGGGCTGCAGATCGCGCAAGCTTGGGAAAAGGAAGTGGTTTTCCTCCACATATTGCGCTCCAAACAGTCCTTTTTCAGCCCAGAAATAGCGATCGGTCGTATGCTCGTTACGCTTAACAACCAATAAAGCTGGTGGGCTAATGCCTATAGCTTGAATATACTTACGCGCCGCAGTTACGGGTTTATCTTCGCCACTTTCAATACTATACTGGGGTACAAGTTCAAGTATCTTACGTCCTTCTTGACGACGGCGACTCTTACGTTTCCGTTTTCTGGCCAACCCAATTACCTCCTGTTTTGGCTAATCGTTGTAATGATAGTTACAAAAGCCGTAGCGATTATATCCCTTCTAGATCGAGAAATCAAGTGTCCCTTAGAAAGCCAATTACGGACAAGTTTGACCGGAAGCTAGACTGGGACTATGTTTAAGTTTTTCTGACAAAAACACAGCCCCAAATCCCGATACAAAACTTATTATTTTTAAACTTTTTTTAATATATACCGTGATCCACCCCGAAAATAGTGACCAAACCCTTGTTATAACTGGTTTTTGCCAGTTGCCCTCGACTCAAGAGGAGGGTCATTCTTTCCCCTGTCAACTGGGAAATAAAACTCGTAACCCTAGCTTTATCAAGGTTTTCTGATTTTTTACTTTTTACTTTCTTAGTATGCCCTTCTCCTCCCCCTCCCGGACTCCCCTGAGTGATGATTTTATTGCCCTGTGTCAGGCACAGATGGAACTTTTGCGGGAGCAAATGGAAGCAGACAGAAGTGCGGTTTATTTAACTGAACCTTTATCGAGTAATTTAATCACAGTCGTTGTTTATCCGCCTTTTAATCCCCCTTATCCCCAAAAAAAGCGGCTTTCCTTGCAACCAGGGCAACCGGCGGCTGACTTGTTAACTGCGGTTAAGTTAGAAGATTTATCCCACCTCTGGAGTAATCAGGAGACCGTCAGCGGTCATCGCTTGTTTTTACCCTTAATGTATGAAGAGGGCATGATCGGATTATTGGTGACAACCAGAGAAAAACGACCTTGGCAAAGTTCGGAATTAACCCAGATGGCAAAAATCACCCAAACCCTCGCTTTAGCCTGTGTACTCGATCGCCAATTGGGAGAAGAACGTTATTATCGACAATGGCAACGTCAGCGCCTCGATACTTTTCTCCATCAAATCCGCAATCCCCTTACCGCTTTAAAAACCTTTGGTAAACTTCTACTCAAAAGGCTTTTAGCCGAAGAAGGTAACGATCCTGCCATTACCGGTATATTGAGGGAAAGCGATCGAGTTCGGGACTTAATTGCCGAATTTGAGGCACAAATTCAGCAAGAAAGCGAAAATTACCCCACCGTCGATATTCCTCTCCTGCAAGCGCAATCTTCCCCCACCACCTTTCTCTTACCTGCTGGCAGCAGCCAACTAACTCCGATCAATCTCCATGATATTCTCGATCCGCTGCTCCTTTCGGCCCAGGCCGTAGCCAAAGAGAGAAATCTCAGTCTAGAAACGATTCACGGGGAAGACATACCACTTATTCGGGCCAATATCCCCGGTTTGCGGGAAGTATTCAGCAATTTAATTGATAATGCTCTCAAATATACTCCTGCTGGCGGAAAAGTCACCGTCGAGGTAAAAAATGTTAAGAATAGTGTAGAAATTGTTTTTAAAGACACAGGTTATGGTATAGCGAGGAGTGATCAAGAAAGAATTTTTCAACGTCACTACCGGGGAGTGCAAGCAGGGGGAGATATACCTGGTACGGGATTGGGTTTAGCGATCGCCAAAGAATTAATTACCAGCATGGGGGGGACGATTGAATTTATCAGTCCTAATCCCGATCCAACAAGTTCCCCTTACCCCGGCACGGTTTTTCGGGTTAGTATGCCAGTTATAGCCGATGATCACCTCAGTAGAGAAAGCTGATCTGGCCGTAAAATCTGCCTATTTTCTTGATCGGGAGATTATGGGGGCGATCGGTTAAAATATATAGAAAATATCAGTGTCACTGGTAACTTGGCTGAGAACCCAAGAATTGACTAATTATGCCGACGATCGAACAATTGGAACCCGCTAATAAGGCTGATGTGTTAGTATATATGCCCTACTATGCCAAGGACAAACATAGTATCTTGCCCTATGCGATCGCTTTGTATCAAGGAGGATCTTTAGAAGGTCGTCGTCACATAGAAAATAGCGAAGGGATTCCCTTTGTGGCCTCTTGGTATGTATCAAAATTGCCCTCGGAATTGACCCGTTGTCGTTTACAATTTGAAGGACAGGCCGACCTAAGCTATGAGATGACGATTCTTAACGCCGAGTTGATCGAATATCTCATCGGTGCAATTAAAACCTTTAAGCAGCTAGGTTCGGCCGACTTTTCGCAGGGATTTTATCGGAAACTGCTGCAATTTGAATGATAAAAGTCGGGATTTTACGGGTTAAAAGGAGCAAATCGTGGCCAAATCAGCCAAATCTATACTTATCTCTTCCCTGGAACCCCTCAGTGGTAAATCGGGAACTGTCGTCGGTTTAGCGCATCTCTTGCGACAAAAAGGACTAGAGATAAGTTACGGCAAACCAGTGGGCAATTGTCCGGGCTACGTCGATGGGCAATTGGTCGATGAGGATGTAGAATTTATTCGGCAATTATTAGAATTATCCCCCGAGCAGCTGCGTTTACCCCTGATCTATACTGATGCGGATTCCGTTGCTAAACGTTTACAAGGTGTAGATCAACAGAACTACGGCAATATTCTTGCTGGTTATCTCGATCGAGTTAACAGTGATATTATCCTCCTCGAAGGGCCGGGGACTCTCTGGGAAGGCAGTATTTTTCAGTTATCGATGGGGGAGATGGCCAAAATTCTGCAGACTCCAATCCTATTGGTGGCCCGCTATAGTTCTCCCCTAATTGCCGAGAGTCTGCTGAAAGCAAGAGAGGAATTAAATAATCAGCTGCTGGGGGTAGTGATTAGTGATATCCCGGAAGATGATTGGGAGGAAGTACAATCTCTCCTGAAACCCTATTTGTCCCGCCAAGGGGTGGAAGTTTTAGGACTGTTACCTGCTAGTAAATTATTGCGTAGTATTAGTGTTCGGGAAATTGTCCATCTTTTGGGGGCAAAAGTATTATGTCGGCCCGATCGTTTAGATTGGATGGTAGAAAGTTTAGCGATCGGGGCGATGAATGTCAACGCCGCTTTAGAATATTTTCGCAAGGGGGAAAATATGGCCGTGATTACGGGCGGCGATCGCACAGACCTCCAGTTAGCTGCCCTAGAAACTTCTACCACCTGTTTGATCTTAACTGGTTCTATCTCTCCGGATCCCCTAATTTTGGGACGGGCTGAGGATTTAGAAGTACCGATTCTCTCGGTAAATTTAGATACTCTCACCACCGTGGAAATCGTCGATCAGGCCTTCGGGAAGATTCGCTTACAGGAACAGGTAAAAGTCGCTTGTATTCGAGAATTAATGGAGGAATATTTCCAGATTGATCGCCTGTTAGAAAAGTTAACAATAGGGGCGTAATTTCTCCCCAGCTGCCGAGAATATGAGTCTATCATCCTCCCCTGTGTCATCTCCGGTCAAAGAAAATGACTGGAGCTTATTATTAAGATTACTTCCCTACGCAAAAAAGCAAAAAGCCCTGCTATTTTGTTCATTAATACTTCTTTTTCCCCTATCTCTGACGGGGGCGATCCAACCCTTAATTATCGGTCAAGCGGTTTCCCTTTTGCAAAAGGAACAAACCTGGATTTTTTTGGCTCAAATGCCCTTAACAGCAGCCATTAATACCCTAATTATTATCCTGTCGGTTTCGATTATTTTACGACTGATTTTAGGGACAACACAAGGTTATCTAGTGCAGAAAGTCGGTCAGTCAATTACTGCTAATGTCCGGGAAGATTTATTTAGTCATGTTACTTCCCTTTCCTCTAGTTTTTTTGATCGCTCTCCCGTGGGACGTTTAGTCACTCGTTTAACCAGCGATGTGGAAGCATTAGGAGAAGTTTTTGCTAGTGGGGCGATCGGAGTTGTCAGTGATCTGGTTAATATTTTAGTTATTATCCTCACCATGTTTACCCTGCAATGGCAATTAGCTCTATTGTTGGTGTTGATGTTATTTCCTGTCACTGCTTTAATTATCTTTTTTCAAAAACAATATCGCAGCGCTAACTATCAAGTACGCGAGCAATTATCAAAACTTAATGCTCAATTACAGGAAAATGTAGTCGGAGTTAATATTGTTCAATTATTTCGCCGCGAACGCTTTAACGCTGAAATGTTTCGCACTATCAATACTCAGTATCGTCGCTCCCTAGATAAAACAATTTTTTATGATTCGGCCGTCTCAGCTACGTTGGAATGGATCGGATTAATTGCCGTGGCAGGAGTATTATGGTTAGGGGGTATTTTGATTCTCCAAAAAACCATTGATTTTGGGGTTTTATCGGCTTTTATTTTATTCTCCCAACGTCTCTTTAATCCCCTGCGTCAGTTTGCCGAAAAATTTACCATGTTTCAATCGGGTTTTACTGCTATTGAGCGCATTGGGGAATTAATGAGTATTCCTATTGAAATCACCGATTTTAACAATTATAAAGAGATTTCTTTCCCAGAAAAACGTCAAACTGGCGAGATTATTTTTGAAAATGTTTGGTTTGGTTATAAACCAGATGAATATATTATTAAAGGTCTCAATTTTACCATTAATCCAGGGGAAAAAGTCGCTTTAGTCGGTCCCACCGGTGCGGGAAAAAGTTCAATTATTCGTCTTCTCTGTCGTCTTTACGAACCAAGTAAGGGCAGAATTCTAGTGGATGGTATCGATATCCGTTATCTTCCCCAAGCGGAATTAAGACGTTATATCGGTGTGATTCTCCAAGAAACTTTTCTCTTTGCTGGAGATGTTACTCGCAATATTACTTTAGGAGAAAATTATGATTTTGAGCAGGTGAAAGCAGCGGCTAAATTAACTAATATCGATCACTTTATCGAGGAGTTACCCGATGGTTATCATACTCTTTTACGAGAGCGTGGCGCAAATTTGTCAGGAGGACAAAAACAATTACTCGCTTTTGCGAGAGTCGCTATTCGTAACCCCGAAATTTTAGTTTTAGATGAAGCTACTGCTAGTTTAGACGTGGGAACGGAAGTATTAATTCAAGAAGCTTTAGAACAAATTTTAGTCGATCGTACTGCTATTATTATCGCCCATCGTCTCTCTACTATTCGCAATGTCGATCGAATTCTTGTCCTGAAACGCGGGGAATTAGTCGAATCGGGAACCCATGAAGATTTATTAACTAAAGACGGCCTCTACGCTAGTTTATCGAAAATTTGGGTTTAAAACCGCGAAGTTCCAGCATTTGTCTTAAATTTTCCCATTCTTTTGCAAATAATCGACTAATGCCCATAATCCTAAGCGATAACTTTCGGCCCCAAAACCGCTAATCTGTCCGATAGCTATATCGGCAATGTAGGAATGATGACGAAAAGACTCGCGTTTGTAAATATTGCTTAAGTGTACTTCCACACAGGCAATTTTTGTGCCTAAGAGTGCGTCGCGGATGGCGATACTGGTATGAGTATAAGCTGCTGCATTAATCAAAATACCGTCATGCTGACCCCATGCTTGCTGAATCCAGTCCACTAATTGCCCTTCCTGATTGGACTGGTGCGCGGTTAAATTCACCCCTAAACGGGTAGCTTCTTCGCTTAAAAACTGGTTAATCGCTTCTAAATTGATGTTACCGTAGAGATTCGGCTCTCTTTTCCCCAATAGGTTTAAATTCGGTCCGTGTAAAACCAGAATGCTTAGTTTATTCACCACTGTCTTCCCTATCATCACCAGAATTAATCTTATCTCGATCAGGGATTATTGCCTATCAACAGCATTTTTGCCGATTTAGTATCATTGGACTTGCTCCAGGAATATCGCTATATTTGATCAGTGGAGCGGGATGGCAAGGAAGCAGCGATCGCCGATAAATTGCTAGGGAGCGGAGTCCTTAATCATGCACCCCCTGTGCGACAATATATCGAGTTTGCCCTTGGCTAAAACCATTAATTGATGACCTTACCCATACAAGTTTTACCCCAAGACGTAATTGATTTAATTGCCGCAGGAGAGGTAATCGACTCTTTAGGCGCTGTGGTGCGGGAATTAGTCGAAAATGCCATTGATGCGGGGGCAGATAGGATTAGCATTGATATATCTCCCCAAAATTGGCGAATACAAGTATCGGATAACGGTAGGGGAATGTCTAGAGAAGATTTGCAACTGTGTAGCTATGCCCACAGTACCAGCAAAATCCGCCAACGGGACGATCTTTGGCAGATTACCAGTCTCGGATTCCGTGGTGAAGCTTTGCACAGTATCGCACAGGTGGCGCGTCTGCGGGTTGCCAGTCGTCATGACGATGATTTAGGTTGTTATTGTCTTTACAATCACCGGGGTGAGCCGGATAATTTAGAAACGATTCCTATAGCTATTGGTACTATCGTCACGGTAGAGAATCTCTTTGGTAACTTTCCAGTGCGTCGTCAAGCTTTACCGTCAATTAACAAACAATTAAAGGATATACAGACTTTAATTCATAATTTTGCTCTCTGTCATCCCCACATTACTTGGCAGGTTTTCCAAGATCATCAAGATTGGTTACGCATTAGTCCGGGTAAGGATGCTAGTCAAATATTACCGCAATTAGTTAAATCTCTGCATTTTAACGATTTAGCATCGCTAAACCTTGACTTAACGACTCCTGACGCAGAATTGGCTCAAATTGAATTAGTCATTGGGTTGCCCGATCGCATTTCTCGCCATCAACCGGATTGGGTTAAAATTGCTGTTAATGGGCGAATGGTGCGCTCATCGGAGTTAGAACAGGCAATATTTCAAGCTTTCGCTCGTACAGTCCCTAAAGATCGCTATCCCGCTTGTTTTCTCCATCTACATCTTAACCCTCGTTCCATCGATTGGAATCGTCACCCAGCTAAAGCGGAAATATACCTGCATAACCTCGTTTTTTGGCAAGAACAGATAATTTCAGCCATAGACAAGTCTTTAGGACTAAATCCCGAACATATACCCGAAAAAGCGCAAAATCAGCGCGTCAGTCAAATTCTCAAGGCTGCCGAAGAAAAAAGCACCTATATAATAGGGGAGAAATCCAGGAAAAATCGGCTGGAATTAAAGGCATTAGCTCAAATTCACCAAACTTATATAGTTGCCGAACATCCTAACGGATTATGGTTAGTGGAACAACATATTGCCCATGAGCGGGTTTTGTACGAACGTTTAGAGGATAACTGGGAAATCGTGCCGTTAGATACTCCGATCATCTTAAATCAGTTAACTACTCGACAAATCGAACAATTACAACGTTTAGGATTAGAAGTTGCTGGTTTTGGCGATCGCTCTTGGGCAATTCGTAGTATTCCTGTTCTACTAAAAGAACGGGAGGATCGGGCTGATGCTTTACTAGAATTAAGTTTAGGGGGCGATTTACAAACCGCTCAGGTTGCTACCGCTTGCCGTAGTGCGATCCGCAACGGTACAGCTTTAAGTTTAGAAGAAATGCAGAATTTACTCGATGATTGGCAAAATACTCGTAATCCCCGCACTTGTCCCCACGGAAGACCGATTTACTTATCCTTAGAAGAAACTTCGCTCGCTCGCTTCTTCCGTCGTCATTGGGTAATCGGCAAAAGTCACGGTATTTAATCAGTTATCAGGATTCAGGATTCAGGAGTCAGGATTCAGGAGATTATTTTTATTTATTCTCCTCTCCCCTCTCTGACAGGTGTAGGTATTTTACAACTAAATTGATTTTCGGCTTCTTCACATAAGGAAAAGAAACCCAAAGATCAAACCAGCACCGAAAGATTTAATAACTATCACTTCGCCGATTATAAAGAAACAGTAATTGACTTACTAGAACTCTTGCAAATTAATTATATGTTATAATAATGGGTCAACTAATTTTCCCAAAAAAATTAGTTAATCAGTACATTCGTCCTGAATAAAAACTTGAAGTTTAACTTTTAACTCAAAACTATTTAGAGCTGCTTTAATCTCTTCGGGTCTAATTCCCCGCCGCTCGCGGCGTACAATAGAAAAATGAGTGAATACATCCATAAGAGCCATAATGTAAGTGTTTTGCTATATCATTTAGTGTTCCCAGCCAAATATCGTA
>NZ_JADEVX010000150.1:0-10688 GCF_015207925.1 Microcystis sp. LEGE 00066
CGCCCCAAACCCGCAGTTACCGGCAAATGTGGGCAATAAAACCCCTTTACCGCCACCGCCCCCCGTGGGAACCGTTCCAGCCCCAGTTCGTCCCTCTAGCGTCCCCCTAGTGATTCCACCGCCCACTTTACCGCCGCCACCAGTCACAGGTTCGCTTCCCGGCGGCACGGCGATCATAATTGAACCGAATAATCAGAACATCCCGATTACTGCCCCCCCCGTCACTGGCGCTCAGGGTACAAATGCACTGGCAGATGTCCCCCCCACCACGATGAATCCGAGTCCAGCACCGCCAAAATTGCCCAATTTACCGCCTCTAAGCCCTGTTAACCCCGAAAATGTCAATTTAGACCCCAAACCGTCCACAAGTACCGCTAAAGCTCCAGAGACGAACTTACTAGATACAATTCCCCAAGTGGCAGAAACCAGAGAATATTTTCAGTCCCGTTGGCAACCCCCGGAAAGTCTTAAGCATACTCTAGAGTACCGTTTGGTCTTAAATCAGGATGGTTCCCTAAAACAGATTATTCCCCTGGGACAGGCGGCGAAAATCTATCTCGATCGCACTAATATGCCCCTGCTCAATCAACCTTTCGTGTCTCCCCTCGATATCTCTGGTAATCCCCAATTGCGTCTAGTTCTTGGTTCTGATGGTACGGTGCGGACTTTTATGGAACAGTAATAGGCTGTACTGCATTTAATTTACAATAATCTCGTCGGCGCTGTCGGGTTGGTTCATTTCCGTTAGGGTTTGCCAACCTGATTGCCAGAGATTCGCGTCTTGCAACTGTTTAGCATTAATCCAGAAGCGGACAGTCGGATCGCAGGAAGCGACTAATTCGGCAAAAACCCATTGACTGCGATTTTGACGATTGACCACTTGAAAATGTCGCCAGCCCCATGTTTTTTGTTTTGCCGTCCATTTTGACCCCAAGAGATGGGGATACTTCTGTTTTTTGGGCATAAAAGTTAAAACACCTGAGTGCGGGATAGGCTAAAACCCTTATATTATCCTAGTTTGCCAACCCGATTCTTTTCCAGTAGCCAAGGAGAGGAAAAATGATCGGGGCGCTTAAGTGCGCCCCAGTTTTGGCTAATAACCGCGCCAAACACCAACCAAAACCCCTTGCACCTGTACTTGTTCAGTATTGGCTGTAATTGGTTGATATTTTTGATTGGAGGGTTGGAGAGTGATGATTTCGCCTTCTTGGTAGAAACGTTTTAAAGTAGTACCGTGGCCTTCGACTCTAGCGGCGACGATTTCCCCATTGGACACCCCTTCATTGCCTGTGAGAGAACGCATAATCACCAGATCCCCATCGGCAATATGGTCCTCGATCATACTGTCTCCGGAAACCCGCAGAGCATAACAGTCTTGACTGCGTTGCAACAGGTTAGAAAGATCGAGTTTTTCTTCCACATCGGTGAAGGGTTCCACTAAACCACCAGCAGCGATCGCACCCAGAACCGGTAAACCTTGCACTGGTTGTTTGAGAATCCGCAGGGTGCGTGCTTTTCCTTCTGTCCAATCAATATAGCCTTTGGCGCGTAAACGTTCTAAACGGCTTTGAATCGGTGCGGGAGAGCGTAAATTCATCGCTCGCATCATTTGCCGGATGGAAGGGGCGTGCTGAGTAGTGCGAATGTACTCAATTAGCCAGTCGTACAACTCCTGTTGCGCTTGAGTAAGGGATTCGAGGTTAGTCATGATCTATTTTCCTATCCTTGGGTTAAGATAATTTGTACTTTAGTTCATTTGTGTTTAACCTAGTACATCTTAACTTCATCGGCCGACTAAATCAACTGATTATTAGATCTCTTGCGAAAATCAAAAATTGTCGTGCTTGGTTAGGAGACTCCGAGACAGCCTTGAATCAGTTATCAGTTAGGGACTTGCTTGGGAATAATATCCCAATCGATCGGAGGGCGCAAGCTTTGCGCCCCTACAGTAACGGATTTTGTCCACAATGTAGGGGCGAACTGCGTTCGCCCAAAAGGTACATTATCAAAGCGCAAGTCCCTTATCAGTTATCAGATGCGAGTTACAGCGTTTCTCAGATAGATGAGGTTCGTTCTTGCGGCTACCATACTTGATTAGCAAGGGTTAATCTGTGCTTCACCTTTACGAGAAAGGCCGTATCAGTTCACTGATTACTGATTACTGTTCACTGATAACTGAAAAGTCTCCCTTCTCCCCACTTCATAATTAATAATTCATAATTCCTTCTCCCTGCTCATAGACAGTCTTAACGAGTAATTTAGATAGTCAACAGCTTATCTTCTGACCTAGCACTTTTTTTAAAAAAGTATCATTAATTTTTATCTCAATTCTTAATATTAATTAATCCTAGGGTCGGTTGCGGGCAAACTCAGCAGCGTATTAAGAAAAAATAACGAATTGCTAGAAAGCCGAGAATCTGGATAATGATCGAGGTGGAGACAGAAAAATTGCTCTACTTAAGCCTGTCTGCCGTAAGCGTCCAATAGTAGATAGGGAGTCAAAAGCGACGCTCAAAGAAAATCCTTCGGTTGTCAGGGAAACGAGAGGATATTTAGTGCGAAATTGAGCCGTAAAAAAACTTAAAATCCCGACAAATATCGTAAAAACTAAGGGGAACACATGACCACAAAAACCTATGCAACCATAGACGGTAACGAAGCTGTTGCACGCGTTGCCTATCGTCTCAGTGAAGTAATCGCTATTTATCCTATCACTCCCTCCTCGCCTATGGGTGAATGGTCCGATAGTTGGGCAGCCGAACGCAGAGCTAATCTCTGGGGAACCATTCCTTCCGTAATCGAAATGCAGAGCGAAGGTGGGGCAGCGGGAACCCTGCACGGAGCGCTACAAACAGGCTCTTTAACTACTACTTTCACTTCCTCGCAGGGATTATTATTAATGCTCCCCAACTTCTACAAAATTGCGGGGGAATTAACCTCTTCAGTAGTCCATGTGGCGGCCCGTGCTTTAGCAGCCCAAGGGTTGTCAATTTTTGGGGATCATAGTGATGTCATGTCTGCCAGAAGTACGGGTTGGGCTATGTTAGCGGCTAATTCCGTTCAAGAAGCTCAAGATCTGGCGGCTATTGCCACGGCTACCACCCTAGAAACCAGGATTCCTTTTCTGCACTTTTTTGATGGGTTTCGTACCAGTCATGAGGTGCAAAAAGTCGAATTAATTAGCGATGAAACTCTCAAAGAACTGATCGATGAAGACCTAATTATTGCCCATCGTCAAAGAGCTTTAACTCCCGATCGACCGGTGTTACGAGGCACGGCACAAAATCCCGATGTTTATTTCCAGGCAAGGGAAAGCGTCAATCCTTTCTATCATGCTTGTCCCGATATCACTCAAAAAATTATGGATCGTTTTGCCCAATTAACAGGACGGCAATACCATCTCTATGAATACCACGGTGCGCCCGATGCCGAAAGAGTGATTATGTTAATGGGATCGGGAGGGGAAACCGTCCATGAAACCGTGGATTATCTCAATCAAAATGGGGCGAAAGTTGGGGTTTTAAAAGTTCGTCTCTATCGTCCTTTTGCCGCCGACAAATTACTGGCAGCTTTGCCCACCACAGTGAAAAAAATAGCCGTTTTAGATCGCTGTAAAGAACCCGGTGCTGGGGGCGATCCGCTATATTTAGACGTGGTAAATGCCTTTATGGAGGAGTACGAAGGCAAGCTGCCGAAAATTGTCGGAGGACGCTACGGTTTATCTTCCAAAGAATTTACTCCAGCTATGGTTGCTGGTATATTTGATAACTTAAGTCTCGACAAACCGAAAAATCACTTCACTATTGGTATCGTTGACGATCTTACCTTTTCCAGTCTGGAATATGACCGCAGTTTTTCCACCGAACCAGACAAAGTAGTGCGGGCAGTTTTCTACGGTTTAGGTTCCGATGGTACGGTGGGAGCTAACAAAAATTCAATTAAAATTATCGGTGAAGATACTGATAATTATGCCCAGGGTTATTTCGTCTATGATTCCAAAAAATCTGGCTCTGTGACCGTTTCTCACCTACGCTTTGGACCGGAGCCGATTCGCTCTACCTATTTAATCACTGATGCTAACTTTATCGCCTGTCATCAGTGGGAATTTATCGAACAATTTGATCTGCTAGAAACCGCTAAACCGAACTCAATTTTTCTCCTCAATAGTCCCTATCCACCGGAGGAGCTATTTAGTCACCTACCCCGCAATCTCCAGCAAACTATCATCGACAAAAATCTGCAAGTTTATACGATTAATGCCACTCAAGTGGCCAAAGAAGCGGGGATGGGCAGCCGGATTAATACCGTGATGCAGGTGTGTTTCTTTGCCCTAGCGGGAGTTTTGTCTCGGGAAGAGGCGATCGCACAAATTAAAAAAGCCATCCGCAAGACCTACGGCAAGAAAGGCGAAGAAATCGTGCAGATGAACATTAAAGCCGTCGATTCTGCCCTAGAACATCTCTATCAAGTGCCAATTTCCGCCACTGTCACCCCCGAAGCTTTTGAATTAAGACCCCCAATTCCCGACACCGCACCTGCTTTCGTCCGAGAAGTCCTCGGCAAAATTATCGCCCGTCACGGGGATCAACTACCCGTTAGCGCCCTTCCCAACGATGGGACCTATCCCACCGCCACTAGCCAATGGGAAAAACGCAATATTGCCCAAGAAATACCCGTTTGGGATGCAGATGTCTGTGTTCAGTGCGGTAAATGCGTTCTTGTTTGTCCCCACGCCGTTATTCGCTCGAAAGTCTATGATGAGGTCGAATTAGCCACCGCTCCAGAAACCTTTAAAGTCGCTAATGCCAAGGATCACGACTGGAAAGGGCTAAAATTCACCATCCAAGTGGCCGCCGAAGATTGTACCGGTTGCGGTCTCTGCGTTGATGTTTGCCCCGCTAAAAACAAATCGCAACCACGTCTAAGAGCGATTAATATGGCTCCCCAACTGCCCCTGCGGGAACAGGAACGAGTTAACTGGGATTTCTTCCTTAATTTGCCTAATCCAGACCGATTAAGCCTAAATCTCAATAAAATTAACCATCAGCAAATGCAGGAACCTCTCTTTGAGTTTTCTGGCGCTTGTGCCGGTTGTGGTGAGACTCCCTACGTTAAATTAGTCAGTCAGCTATTTGGCGATCGCATGATAGTGGCTAATGCCACCGGTTGTTCATCTATCTACGGAGGTAATTTACCGACAACACCCTGGGCAGTTAACGCCGAAGGTCGCGGTCCAGCTTGGTCGAATTCCCTCTTTGAAGATAATGCCGAATTTGGCTTAGGATTCCGGGTTTCCATCGATAAACAGGCAGAATTTGCCGCCGAACTGTTAGCAACCCTCGCTAGTGAAATCGGAGAAAGTCTAGCGGCAGATATTCTCAATTGTCACCAAGTCGATGAAGCGGAAATTTACGAACAACGGCAACGGGTAGAGGCCTTAAAATCCCGTTTAGGGCAGTTAACCCCGACCACGCAGGTGAAAATGTTGTTATCCGTGGCCGATTATCTGGTCAAGAAAAGCGTCTGGATTGTCGGGGGTGACGGTTGGGCCTACGACATCGGTTATGGTGGTTTAGATCACGTTTTAGCCACTGGTCGTAATGTGAATATTTTGGTCATGGATACGGAAGTTTACTCGAATACGGGCGGCCAGGCCTCAAAAGCTACTCCTCGCGCTGCCGTAGCTAAATTTGCTTCTGGTGGCAAACCTGGACCGAAAAAAGACCTCGGTTTAATGGCCATGACCTACGGTAACGTCTATGTGGCCAGCGTGGCTATGGGGGCAAAAAACGAGCAAACTATCAAAGCTTTCCTAGAAGCGGAAGCTTATAACGGGCCATCGTTAATTATCGCCTATTCTCACTGTATTGCTCACGGGATCAACATGACCACCGCCATGAACCATCAAAAAGAAGTGGTGGAAAGCGGTCGCTGGTTAATGTACCGTTATCATCCCGATTTAGCTAAAGAAGGCAAAAATCCCCTACAATTGGACAGCCGTGCGCCTAAGCTTACCGTAGCGCAAACTCTCTACTCGGAGAATCGCTTTAAGATGTTGGCCACCAGTAAGCCGGAGGAAGCTAAACGTCTGCTCAAAGAAGCACAAGCAGATGTGGATACGCGCTGGCAAATGTATCAGTATTTAGCAGCAAAAGGTACAGGAGGCAAGGAATAGTTATGAATCTACACACTACCTACATGGGTTTGCAATTGCGATCGCCGCTAGTCATCGGTGCGGCCGCACCCTTGAGCGAGGATATCGACAATATCAAGAGAATGGAAGACTTTGGGGCCGCTGCCGTGGTTTTACACTCCTTTTTCGAGGAGCAGATTAAACACGAAAGACTGGCTCTACACCATCATTTTACCCACGGAGCCGAGAGTTTTGCGGAAGCTTTGACTTATTTTCCCGAACCGGAGGTTTTTCACGTTGGTTCCGACGAATATCTCAACCATATTCGCAAAGCCAAAGAAATGGTCGATATTCCCATTATTGCCAGTCTCAACGGTGAGACCTCTGGGGGATGGTTGGAGTATGCCATTCAAATTCAACAAGCGGGCGCTGATGCTTTGGAGTTGAATGTTTATTATGTTCCCAACGACCTAGAATTAACTGGAAATCACGTCGAACAAAACTATATTGATATCCTGAAAATTGTCAAATCGGAGGTATCAATTCCCGTCTCGATGAAGTTAAGTCCCTACTTTAGCAATACAGCCAATATGGCTAAACAATTAGCGGAAGCGGGGGCCGATGGGTTGGTATTATTTAACCGTTTCTATCAGCCGGATATCGACTTAGACACCTTAGATGTTCACCCCAATATTATCCTCAGTAATCCCCAAGCAATGCGTTTACCCCTGCGCTGGATTGCCATGCTTTACGGTCGTGTACCGACGGATTTTGCCGCTACCAGTGGCATTCATAACGCCATCGACGTGATCAAAATGATGATGGTGGGGGCAAAAGCTACTATGTTAGTTAGTGTTTTATTACGCCACGGTTTGGAGGAAATTACCAAGATCGAACAGGGTTTATTGCATTGGTTGGAAGAAAATGAATACGAATCGATCGAGCAGTTAATTGGCAGTATGAGTCAAATGAATTGCCCAGATCCGACTGCTTTTGAACGGGTACAGTACATGAGGGCCCTGCAAAGTTACGAACCTGTTTGGAAACGTTTTCAAACCACCAGCAAATAAAAGTGGGAAGCTTTTTTCAGTTATCAGTTATCAGTTATCAGTAATCAGTAATCAGGGCTCTTCTAGGTTCTGTGTGATAAGTTTAACTTACATAGGATCGATCAATCTTTGTGTCCTTTGTGTCTTTGTGGTTCGTTCCACCCCCTCGCTAGGAGAAATGTATCTTAGAATACATTTTACCCACCAAAGCTGGGAGAGCCATAGTTTTCTTTTTCCTCCGTCACCAGAGTAATACCCGTCCATTCTCCCTTCTGATCATAAGAACGAATTAGGCGCTGTCTTTGAGTAGGAGAAAGTAACCAACCCACCTCTAAAACAAAAGGATGACCGGCAGTAATTTTCAGAGGTGTATTACAGGAAGCTCCATCGGGCAGCAGTAGAATTTGCATCGGCAGCGGACTATTTTCAAACAACAATCTTTGTCCCTCAATACGAGCGCTAGAAGTGATTTGATGATCACCAAAAGTCAAGGTTTGCGAGAGATAATTATCCCCCTGACGCTCGATCGAGACATGGGTAGAATAGGCAGCAGAATTATAAAAATCTCGTCCCGTTGTCACCGCTTGTCCTCGCCATTGACCCAGTAATTGCTCCACCGTTAACATCGGTCTTTCTGGTGACTGAGAATCAACTAATTTTTCCCGAATTAAAGTCAAACGATCGAACTCACAGCGTTCATTAAATAACTGTACGATTCTTAATCGTCTTTCCCCAGAGATTAAGCCAAATTCTGCTCCGAATTGTGAGGAAAAACTACTAAAATATAAAGAACCTTGACAAAAAGCTCCCGTCTGGCTAAATAGAATACCCTGATGCAGAGAACTATACTCTAAAATTAAATCTTCCGGCTCTCGATCGCTGTAGAGACGGCGAACCAATTGACGAATCGATCGATTATTATTAATGCCTTGCAAAGATACCAAAGTCGGGGTATCTTCGATCAAGTCGCCTTGGGGAGACAGACGGGTAAAAGAACCTTGCCATTGACCGAGATTTTTTAGTAAACATTCCCACTGGGAGAGCATAATAATTGAGGTAATTGGGGGAAATAGGAAAAAATACATGGGAACAATTCGATTAATGCACGCCAAACTCCATCGAGTGCGCGTCAGCGAGGCTAACGTCGATTATGTCGGCAGTATCACTATCGATCGAGAATTGATTGAGCGGGTCGGTATTTTGCCGCTTGAAGAGGTGGATGTGGTCAATCTTAGCAATGGTAAGCGCTTTTCCACCTACGTTTTTCCCGGCCAAACCGGGGAAATTTGCCCCAACGGTGGTGCGGCGCTGCTCTGTCAACCCGGAGATATTTTGATTATCTATGCCTACGAACAACGTCCGAGGCAAGAAGTTCTCGAAAAGGGTCATTTTGCCAAAGTTCTCGTCGCTGATGCCGAAAATCGCTGTCAGCAATTTTTTGAACAGAGCCTAATTCCCCGGAGTGATGGTCAGGGAGTGGAATTCCATAGCCAAGAATGCTGATTCTTGTCCCAAATTTGTTAACTTTCCCGTCATAATAAGAATAAGTAATGTAAACTTTCTTAGAATCAGCCCCCATGCGTGTAATTCTCATGACCGGTAAAGGAGGCGTGGGTAAAACCTCCGTCGCCGCCGCTACAGGACTCCGCTGCGCCGAACTTGGCTATAAAACCCTAGTTCTCAGCACCGATCCCGCTCACTCTCTCGCTGACAGTTTCGATCTCGAATTAGGTCACGATCCTCGTTTGGTACGTCCCCATCTTTGGGGAGCAGAATTAGACGCACTAATGGAATTGGAAGGCAACTGGGGCGCAGTAAAACGTTACATTACTCAGGTATTGCAAGCTAGGGGCCTAGATGGAGTGCAAGCGGAAGAATTAGCGATTTTACCCGGAATGGATGAGATTTTCGGCTTAGTTCGCATGAAGCGCCACTACGATGAGGGTACTTATGATGTATTGATTATCGATTCCGCACCCACGGGGACAGCTTTACGATTGCTGAGTTTGCCAGAAGTGGGCGGTTGGTACATGAGAAGATTTTACAAACCTTTACAGGGAATGTCGGTGGCATTGCGACCACTGGTGGAACCTTTTTTTCGACCGATCGCCGGTTTTTCCCTACCGGACAAGGAAGTTATGGACGCTCCCTACGAGTTTTATGAGCAGATTGAGGCTTTAGAAAAGGTTTTGACCGATAATACTCAAACCTCGGTACGTTTGGTGACAAACCCCGAAAAAATGGTGATTAAGGAGTCTTTACGCGCTCATGCCTATCTAAGTCTCTATAATGTTTCTACCGATTTAATTATTGCTAATCGGATTATTCCCGACAAAGTAACCGATCCTTTCTTTGCTCGTTGGAAAGAAAATCAACAGGGTTATAAACAGGAAATTTACGATAATTTTCATCCCTTACCGGTTAAGGAAGTTCCTCTTTACTCCGAAGAAATGTGTGGTTTACCCGCTTTAGAAAGACTGAAAGAAACTCTTTTTGCTGGGGAAGATCCGACTAAGGTTTATTACCAAGAAAACACCATTCGGGTAGTTCAACAGGAAAATAATTACAGTTTGGAGTTATATTTACCCGGCATACCAAAGGAACAGATACAACTAAATAAAACTGGAGACGAGTTAAATATTCGCATTGGTAATCACCGTCGTAATTTAGTTTTACCCCAAGCTTTGGCAGCCCTGAAACCTTCTGGAGCAAAAATGGAAGATGATTACCTGAAAATCTCTTTTAGCAACGTGGTAAAAGTGTAATTTCCCTAGATTGGGTGGGAAGTGGGGAGGTTTTCAGTGATCAGTAAACAGCGAACTGAAAACTCAAATCCGATCTCTGATAGTTGTCTCCCCTCAACCGTCTCGACTAGGAAATTAATTTTGCACGACCACTTATCTCTTGGATTTGGTGGGTAAAATGTACTTTAAGATATATTCCCCCTAGCGCGGGGGTGGAACGAACCACAAAGACACAAAGGACACAAAGATCGATCCTATGTAAGTTAAATTTATCACACAGAACCTAGAAGAGCCATTGTTCCCTCACCCCAATTCGTGAAATTCCTCTTTGTAGCGATGCAAATTCCCCACCTGCCTAGGTGTCTGGGTGGGGACTGACGCGGGATCGTTCACCCTAATTTTGGTAAACCCATACTATAGTTCTGGACTCTGGCATTGAGATTATAGCTGATTTCGCCTTTTTGCAGGAGAGAACGGATAAAATGTTCCAGATCTGAACCGATGCGACGGAGATTATATTCGCTCAGTTCTTCCCCATTGTAGGACTCTACCAATTCATCAAACTTACTATAAACCTTATTGAGAGCCACTTCTTCCCAATTAAATTCATTATCGGGATCCACATCAAGAGTCAAGACATTATTACTCTCGATTAATTGATTATTTTTTACTTCAGCCGTATAAATGCGAATATGACGGGTCGTGGATTTTAACAGCATGGAATCTTCAGGGTAAGTTAGACGCTATGTCTAAGATTTTGCC
>NZ_JADEVX010000334.1:0-1826 GCF_015207925.1 Microcystis sp. LEGE 00066
TATCTAAAAAAAGGATTGAGATGGAAACTACCTAGAGACTTAGAGGAATTACGTTTGTTAATTGGTCAACGACTCGAAGAAATGAACAAAGAGGTAATTGCTTCAATTGTTGGACGAGGTTATATCCTGGATGCTCTATCTGTAGTTGGTATTTAGAGAATTGGTATAAACTAGATCTGTGAAAATCAAGGCTCTTAAAAATGACCGCCAAGCAAAAAATGATTTTTCGGCTGACTTCTCCCATCAACCGGTTTCTCTTCACGCTGACAGTGGCAATTTTCGTTTATTTAATCACGGGAGAATTTTACCAGGAATTGCGGTTTCTCTTGGCTTACGATCTAGCGATACTAAGTTATTTGAGTGTTTTAGCAGTGCAAATGTCCAAAGCGACTGCGGAAGATACCTTTCGCTTGTCTCAACAGCAAGAACCCAAGGGTATTAGCACTTTATTTGCTGTGCTGCTATTTTCTGGTATGGGGTTAATTGCTCTTTCTTTATTGCTCAACAACTCGAAGCAATGGTCTCCCTTGTTGACGAATTTGCACATGGGATTATCCCTATTAGCGATCTTTTTGTCTTGGACTCTGGTACATACTTTTTTCGCTCTGTATTATGCCAGACTCTACTACGATGAACTATCCGCAGAAGATTCATCCGCTTACCGCAAAGGTTTAGACTTTCCCAATCAAGAACTGGTGGATTATTGGGATTTCATGTATTACTCTTTTACTATCGCTATGTGTTACCAAACATCGGACGTATCCATTGAAAGTGTTGCGATGCGACGCATGACACTCTTTCATTCCATCCTCTCTTTTATCTTAGTAGCAGTAGTCATCGGTTTAGTGGTAAACATAATTTCTAATCTCATTTAATGGTGAAACAGACTTCTAATATAACCTGTGTATTCTGGTTCCAAAGCTCTGCCTTATTCATATATATCATTCTCCAGGTAGAACCTGAAAATGGCGTTACTAGGTAGAACTTGGGAACGAGGTAAACGAGGTAAATATAACCTGTGTGTAACAGGCTTCTAGCCTGTGGAATTGCCTAAGTTTTAAGAAATTAAGGTGAGTTTCTGGCATCAAAATAAATCATTAAAATGATAAGGACAGGTTTCAGGGATGTCAGAAGGGGGAGAGTCAATCAAATACAGGTCAACTGCATCCGAATAGATCCCTTGCCATTCTACTTCTAGCTTAGGCTTCATTGATGGACTGTAGCGACGCTTAAGAGTGTTAGAGAAAGCTTTGATTTCGGCTTGCCAATGGCGATTACACTCAGGCTTATTAGCATAATCAATCTTCAGAAAGTGTTGCATAATTCGAGTTAGTAAGAAGACCACTGCTTGATAATCACTACGTCCCAAAGCTTCGATCTCCTCAATCAGGTTTTCCCAGTCCAATTCTTGGACATTTTGTTCTTTTAATGCTTGGGCTTGTTTCATTGTCCATTGATAGAAATCTGTCTCGTAAATTTTATCGATAGCTATCTGACTCATAAGTTAAACTCCTGTTAGATTGCAATAAAAAAACTATACAAATATAGATAAGTAGTCGTGCAAAATTAATTTCCTAGTGAAGATAGGCAAGAGGCAAGAGGTGGTTAGATATGTGTAATTAATTTTGCTTAGGTACTTAGCAGCGGCTTTATTAGTCCCGACTTACATAAGCAAAGACAAATATTTCCGGCTCTTCCAAACTTGTCATGTAAAATTAAAGAAAAAACAGACAATTATTGCTGATCAATAAAACAATAATTCATCTTTAAAAGCTGACTATGCTTGCAATACAGCAATTTATTGTTTAAAATATAGACAGCCAAGA
>NZ_JADEVX010000151.1:0-10665 GCF_015207925.1 Microcystis sp. LEGE 00066
CCCCGCACCCCACACCCCATCACCCTATCTCCCCATTTCCCGAATTCTCAGGGGTAAACCCCAATAGTTCAGCCGTTCTGCTAACCAACCGGTGGATTCTAGCCGCTCGATCGCTTGATTGACGCGTTCTCGGAGACTTTGGTACTGTAAACCTTTAGGGAGAACGACTCCTAGAGCGATCGCACCCAACTCGATCGGTAATTGACGATAATTGGGGAATTGCTGCACCCAACCAGTTAAAAGGCTATTATCAGCCGCAAAAGCGTCTATTTCCCCGGTTTCCAGTAAATTTAAAGCTTCTTGATAGGAAGCAACCCCGCGCAGGATAGCGTTAGGCAAATTGGAACGCACAAGGGCGATTGTCGTCGATCCGTTGAGTACGGCGATTCTAGAGTTAGCTAAGTCTTCTAAACGCTGCAATTGTGGGTTTTTCGTCACAAAACCGCTGCTATCGAGGTAATAAAAGGGGCTAAAATCCACTAAGCGCTGACGTGCAGGAGTAATCGCCACACGAGCGATCGCCAAATCCACCCGATCATCAATAACCACCTGTAAACGTTCTTGATTACTAACGGGTTTGAGAATAATAGCACTGTCAGAACCGAGAATTTCTGACGCTAGACGTTTAGCGATGTCGATTTCCAATCCTTGCAGATTCCCCTGAGAATCAAGGAAAGCGAGGGGAGGGAGATTATTTTTGACAGCGACAATTAATTTTCCCCGGCGTATAATTGTATCGAGATCGGCACTAAAACTTGGGGCTACACCTAAGAGCAAAAAACCAAGAATAAATAACAAATTTTTCATACTGTTTTACCTAAACTAACTCGATTTCTACCTTGATTTTTAGCGGCGAACATGGCATGATCAGCCCGCTCGATCACCGCCTCTAGATTATTATCTTTAGGGCTAAATGTTGCGAAACCGAGATCAAAGCAAAACTACTGCCAAAAAGAAAATCTAGTCTCAAAAATAAATGCAGGTAAAAATAATTGCCCAAATAGCCTAAAATAACTGATATAACCAACAGGGGCAATGATTTGTTACCCAATCTGGGCAGGTGCTTTAATGCCATGGCGAGCTAGTGGTGATAGAAAAAAAGTCATTCATTATAACCATTGTAAAGGTCAATCCGCCTCTAGTTTCTAGAAGTCTGCTTTTTTCGACTAGAATAAAAAAAGCCAGCCAGAATAGCCGCAATTTAAAAAATTTCTCCTCTTAGACTTGACGTGAAAGAGTCCCTCAACCTTACTTCTTTGGATCTGAAAACCATTTTTCCCTTTAAACTCGACGACTTCCAGCACTCGGCGATCGCTGCTCTCGCTGCCGGTAAATCAGTGGTTGTCTGTGCTCCCACCGGTTCCGGCAAAACCTTAATCGGAGAATACGCTATCTATCGCGCCCTAGAAAGGGGCAAACGGGTTTTCTACACCACTCCCCTGAAAGCTCTTTCTAACCAAAAATTCCGGGATTTTCAAGAAAAATTCGGTCGTACCCCCACCGATGGCGATGAGGATTCCCCGCTGCTGTTTGCGGAAGTGGGATTGATTACCGGCGATGTGGTGATCAATCCCTCTGCGTTAATTGTAGTCATGACTACAGAAATTTTTCGCAATATGCTCTATCAAACCCCAATCGGTGAGGTAGGCACTTCCCTAGAAAACGTGGAAACCCTAGTTCTCGATGAATGTCACTATATCAGCGATCGAGGTCGCGGCACCGTTTGGGAAGAATCAATTATCTACTGTCCCCCTAGTATCCAATTAGTCGCCCTCTCCGCCACCATCGGCAACCCCGGGGAACTCACCGACTGGATTAACTGGGTGCGGCAACTGCGTCAACCCAGCGACAATAAACAGACCTCCAGCTGCGAGCTAATTAACTCCGATTTTCGCCCCGTCCCCCTGCGCTTTTATTTCGCCAATAAAGAGGGATTATTCCCGCTGCTCGACCCAAAACAGAGCAAAGTTAACCCGAAACTACACTCAAAAGTCGGCCACGGCAAACCCCGACGCTTAAAACGAGAAGATTGTCCCACCATCGCCTCGATTGTCACCACGCTGCGGGACAAGGATATGCTCCCAGCCATTTACGTCATTTTCAGCCGCAAAGGTTGCGATCAGGCAATTAGAGAGCTAAAAAACCTCAATCTCGTTAATCCAGAAGAAGCTAGAGCCATTTACTACCGTTTACTCATTTTCTTTCTGGAAGATAATCCCAATCTGCAAGAACTCGCCCTTTCCTTCTTTGCCGTCGAAAATCCGCCTTTACACCAGAAATTACTGGCTTTTTTCGCTAATAACCCCCAGTCTGAAGATCAACTCCTCAGCCTCTTAACCGCCGATTCCGAGACGAAAAACCAACTGTTTGAATTCCTGGCCAGTGCTTCCCAATTGGTGCGGGCCGACCAAGTGGAACCCCTCACCCGGGGCTGTGGTGTTCACCATGCCGGGATTTTACCCCTCTGGAAAGAATTAGTCGAACAACTCTTTGAAGCTGGTTTAATTAAAGTGGTTTTTGCCACCGCTACCCTCTCGGCCGGGATTAATATGCCCGCTCGTACCACCGTCATCTCGGCCCTCTCCAAACGCACCGATGATGGCCACAGTATGCTGACTCCCTCGGAATTTGTCCAGATTGCCGGCCGGGCCGGTCGCCGGGGAATGGACGCGGTGGGCCATGTGGTGACAGTACAAACGCCCTTTGAAGGGGCAAAAGAAGCGGCTTTTCTGGCCATCGCTCAACCAGAACCCCTGCAAAGCTGTTTTGCGCCCAGTTACGGCATGGTCTTAAATCTCCTGCAAAAACACAGTCTAGAGGAGACCAAAGACCTCTTAGAGCGCAGTTTCGCCGAATATCTCGCTCGTTTGAAGTTAAGCCCCGAACGACAACAGATTACCGCCTTAACCACCGAATTGGCTAAGTTGGATATGGAATTAGCTGGGATCGAGCGGGAGCAGGTCTTTAGTTACGAAAAGCTACGGGAAAGACTGCGGGAAGAAGAAAGACTGTATAAAATCCTCGCTAGTCAGGCAGAGGCACAGAAAAGACAGGAAATACATCTAAAATTGCCGAATATTCCCGTCGGAACTATCCTCCATCTCAAGGGCAAACATATTAAGGTTCCCGTCCCCGTCCCCGCTATCTTTGTCAATACCCTGCACGGAGCCGGTCAAGTGCGAACTCTTGTTTGTTTAGGCAGTGATAATCGCTGGTATTTAGCCGCCTATGCCGATATTAGCGAGATAGATCGAGGTTTTATCACTCCTGCGGCATTAGGCGAACTGATACCCCCTTCCCTGGAAGCTGTTTCCCTAGGGGGTTGGCGCAAGGGTGAGGAAAATACTCAGGCGATCGCCGATTTAATCCCCCAACAAGTGCAGGGCATCCCACCAGTGGCGGAACTGGCAACACAATCACAAAAAATTGAAATTGTCAATAGTCAAATTGCCGCTCATCCCCTGCAAAAACGCAAAAATCCAGGGCGATTGATGAAATTATACTACGATCGAGAAATTGCTCGCGATAAGTTACACAAGACCCAGA
Organism: Microcystis sp. LEGE 00066; assembly: GCF_015207925.1. NCBI lineage: Bacteria > Bacillati > Cyanobacteriota > Cyanophyceae > Chroococcales > Microcystaceae > Microcystis > Microcystis sp. LEGE 00066. The sequence goes on from NZ_JADEVX010000151.1 coordinate 3,547, forward strand.
TTAAATACCAAAAACAACAATCGCGTAAATCCTACTACTGGGAAGAATTTCTGAATCTAATCGAGATTTTGCGAGAATTCCAAGCGTTAGAGGGTTATTTGCCCACTCCCCTCGGAGAAGCGGCGGCCACTATTCGCGGGGAAAATGAACTCTGGTTAGGATTAGCGATGATGTCCGGAGATTTGGACAGATTGACTCCTAGCCAACTAGCCGCCGCCATCAGCGCTATGATTACGGAACCCCCTCGCCCCGATACTTGGTGCAATTACCCGCCTGTGCCAGAAGTTATCGATATTTTGCGACAAGGAGAGGGAAATTCCCCCGGTTTGCGAGAAGTTCGCCGTTTACTCTATCAAGCTCAATCTCGCTACGATATCACTATTCCTGTCTGGTTAGAAACCCAACTGATGGGGATTGCCTCCCGTTGGGCCCAGGGGACATCCTGGCCAGAATTGTGCGAAAATACCAGTCTCGATGAGGGAGATCTAGTGCGATTATTACGGCGCACCGTCGATGTTCTCTGGCAAATTCCCCAAATTCCCCGGGTTTCTCAAGTCCTTAAAGATAATGCCCGTCTTGCCGTCACAGCCATGAAGCGTTTTCCTTTGTAATATTGATCGCTATTCTAAACAATGGGAGATGGCAGGGAAAGTAACTGTTGGTGAATCTGCTCGATTAGGGCGAGGATTTGCTGATAATTGTGGTGCAATCCCTGATGATAAAGGTGATTTGCTCCTTGATTTAAATCCGCTAAAGCTGATTGATAATAACCCAATTGATGCCGCAGTAATCCCCTTCTAATATAAGCATCGGCATAAAAAGGATCAATGGCAATCGCTCGATTTAAATGGGCGATCGAGCGGTTGTATTCACCTAATTGGTGAGCGGTACAAGCTAGATTATAGTAGGCTGAGGCGTTATTTTTATTTAACCGGAGAGCTTGATTAAAATCCGCTTTGGCTGAGGTAAAATTGTGGAGGGCTAAATGAGATAAACCTCGATCATTATAAATAGTGGCTAAAGTGTCGGGTTGCTGGTTAGTAATTTGACGCAAGGATTGATTAAAATCCGCTAGGGCAAGGGGATAATTTTTCATAGCCGACTGAACTAAACCCCGATTATAGTAGGCTTGATAATAGGTGGGTTTTAACCGGATAGTCTGGTTATAATCGGTCAGCGCCTGTGAATAATCTCCCAAGCGATAAAAAGCTAAACCCCGATGGAAATAGGCTAGATAATTATCGGATTGCTGTTGTAAAGAGCGGGTGCAGTCTTGCCACGCGTGCAGATAATCCTGTAAATAAATCTCAGTTAAACAGCGATTACTGTAGGCTAGGGCTAAGTTATTTTCCTGTTCGAGGGACTGATTGAAATCCTGCAAAGCTTGCTGATAATTACCCGCCTCTAGTTGTTCAATTCCCGATCGCAACCAGTAGGAGAAATGTACTGATTGAGCCGCTTTTCCCGGCCGAGGCCATCCCCCCAGCACAAGCGAGCAGAGCAGTGCAACCATAACCAATCCACCGAGGCGAGGAAGAAAATTTTTCAAAACCGTTGACATAGGAGTATCTTTGTGCATATACTCCCAATTCTGAGGAAACTTTCTCGATCGATCAACAGACAGCCTGTCAAATACAGTTATCAGTTATCAGTTATCAGTTATCAGATGTGAGTTTTCAGTTCACTGATTACTGTTTACTGTTCACTGTTCACTGAAAATACACCCCACACCCTACAGTCTAGAACCGGTCTATGTCTCTAGAGGTCGGGGCTGCGATAAACTAAGAAAAGAAAGATTGTCACCGAGCAATTATGGTAGCGTTACTCGCTAACGCAGTTGACACCCGATAACCGATAAATGATACAGGAGTTATCTATGGAAACTATTTTTATCCCCCACCTCCTCAAATCTCCTGATCGACAAAGAGTGATCATCATCGATAATTTTATCCCCGGTCTAGAAACCTTGACACCGGTGCGGGGGACCTTGCTGGTTAGACATGGGGGGAATTTTTTGGAAGTATCGGTGAAAGCAGAAACCATCGTCACCTTAACCTGCGATCGCTGTTTACAACAATATAATCATCGTCTGCAATTAAACACTTCCGAATTAATCTGGCTAGACAAAAATAAAGACTACGATAGCTCCTATCCTCTAGAGCGAGAAATAGCCTACGAAGACCTCTCGGAAACCCTCGATCCTAACGGGGATTTTGACCCGCAAATGTGGTTATACGAGCAGTTATGTCTAACTTTACCTCCCCGTCAACTCTGCGGAGCTAATTGTCAACCCCCCGATTTTCTCCTTCCAGAAAAGACTGCCATCGATGGTCGTTGGGCCTCCCTAGAATCCTTGAAAAGTCAGTTATCTCAATCGCAAAATTGAGCTTTGATGCTGATTTTTTTTGGGGTTTCGATCCCAGAGAAAAGCGATCGAAACCCGATTTTTTACCGGCCCCAAATCTTTTTCAAGACAGTTTCGGGGGTAATATCGGCGACTTTTCCCGTATTAGCCTCAATATATCGATGCAGCTCTCCCCCGCTCGGTAAAACTCTCTTAGACAACGAAGGAACCAGCAGAGAGAGGCTATAGGTTCCCACGGCCACGGCTAACTGTAAAGGGACACTTTCGGTAGCTAACAATAAATTGGCCCCAGCGATCATAGCGGCCATTTTACCGATATCGGCCGTTCTGGACACTTTTAAGTTATTATCCATGGCTTTGAGTGCTAAAACCCAAGCTTCATCCAGTTCTCCCTGGATCGCGACAATTGGCAACTCCGGTTGTTGATGGCGAATGCCTTGGATAATTTCTAGCCAACTCTCTAGGGGATAAACCGTTTCCAGTCCTTGGCTGATGCTGAGATCGCTGCCGCCGGCGTAGAGGAGAATATAGCCGCTATCCTTGATATTGAGGCGTTGCTGCTCCATTTGGGCCCAATCGATATCATCCCGATTCAAGGTTAGTTTTAAAGGTGGACAGGGTGCGGCAATCTTTAACCCTTTGACCAGTGCGTGATAATTATCCGCTAGATAGCCTTCCGTTGGCCGGGGTACTTGTTGCGATAAGAACCAGCTGCCATTATTTTCATAGCCTATACGGTTAAGAACACCATTTAACCAGAGTAAAAGGTTGATAGCAGGACGATTGGTGAGACTAATGGCGATTTCGTACTCCCGGTCTCGAATTACTCCCAAAATATTTAAATAATCCGCTAATCCGTACTGATCTCGATAGTCAAATAAAAGCACTTCCCTAACCTGGGGACAGAGACGATGGGCAGCCTTTGCTCTAGGTTCGACCAAAACATCAATGCTGCTTTGCGGGTAAGTTTGCTGGAGGGTTTCTAGAGTGGGAAAAAACAGCAGTTGATTGCTAATTCCTCCCGGTACAAGGGTTAATATTCGCATTTTATCTAGATATACCTGAATCGATCAGCTTAATTTTAGCAGTGTCCCTCGTTATTCACTAAATCCGGGCAGCGATGTTTTTTCTCCACAGAATGCGATCGCAGATTCTCTAATTCCCCCTTCTTCTTAACTAGGGTTTGCGGCAAAAAGTTTTTCGTGGGGACAGGGTGTGGGGTGTAGGGTGTAGGGTGTAGGGTTTTACCGATTTTGAGGTAGTCAGTTACCTAATTTTCAGAGAAAAAGTCCCGGAATTTTCCCCCCGATCCCTCCAATGGTAGGCACTTTTTGAGGGAAAAAAAGTCTAAAAGCCTTATCCAACAAAGTTTTTAGATTTATTCAGCAAGTCTTAACTATTACCGGAAGGATTAGAACCGTACATAGCATTTAAAACCAAAGCGGGGTCAACGTATTGATTGCCGTACATCAGTCCCCAGTGCAGGTGTGGTCCGGTGGTGCGTCCTGTCATTCCCACTCTAGCCATGCGGGCCCCTGCCGGTATATCCTGACCGAGAGTAAGGACGATTCCCCCTGACCTATCAATCAAAAAAGTACCACGGCTATCGGATTGAACCGAACCCATGAGATGACAATAAATATGTGTCCATTGACCCGATTGCATCTTAATCATGGTGCCACAGCCTGTATTATCGGATAATTCGACGATTCTGCCGGTCCACCAATTGCGAATATAACTGCCTAAGGGTGCGGCCATATCTAACCCGGCATGAAATTGTTGACTACCATCCATGGGAGAGGAACGATAACCGAAACCGGAGGTATAGGTTTGAAAGTTTTCCACGGGGAAGGAGGCCCCGGCCCAAGCATTTTGAGCTATGAGAGTGGGATTAGCTTTAACGGGGTGTAAACGGTCAAATCCTAGAGAAATTAACGTGACAAGACAGCTAATCGCTAAAAAACGCAGGAATTTAACAGGCAGATACTTCAGCATGAGACTTACTCCAAACACCACAATTAAATATACCCTAGTTTCTGCTGTTGCTAATTTTACCGGCGGCTTTTAACCGATATTTTAGTTAAGTTTTGAGTTATTATTGAGCATTGGTTAGGGATTGACAACATTTCCCCTCGGGATGCCGATTCTCCGACTCCCCCACTTAATTTTTACTTTTTACTGACTCGTACCATGTTAGACCTAAAGCAAATTAGAGAAAATCCAGAGGAAGTACAGAAACGCTTAGATAGTCGGGGAGGGAGTTATGATATTGCCCCTATTCTCCAGTTAAATCAACAACAGAAGGCTTTAGAGTTAGAACGCAGCAGTTTACAGGCCCGGGGTAACGAAATCGGTAAACTGGTGGGACAAAAAGTTAAAAGTGGCAGCGATGTCAACAGTCCCGAAATCTTGGCAATGAAAACAGAAGGAAACGAGATTAAAAGTAAACTAGCTCAATTAGAACCGCAGGAAAAAGAGATTAAAGCGGCAATTGACCAAAAAATCTTAGATTTACCCAATTTACCCAGTGAAACCACTCCCATCGGTAAGGATGAACGGGAAAATGTCGAAGTCAGACGCTGGGGAGAGGAATATAAACCCACCAACCCGAATATTTTGCCTCACTGGGAAATTGGGGAAAAATTGGGCATTTTAGACTTTGAACGGGCAGTAAAGATCGCCCAGAGTCGTTTTGTTAATCTTATCGCGCTCGGGGCAGCCCTAGAAAGAGCTTTAATTAATTTTATGCTCGATCGCCATATTGTCGCCGGTTATACAGAAGTTTTACCGCCAATTTTAATTAATAGTGACTCCCTGCGCGGGACGGGACAACTGCCGAAATTCGCGGAAGAAAGCTTTAAATGTCGAGATGATGAGCTTTGGTTAGCACCAACGGCAGAAGTACCTGTAACTAACCTTTATCGCGATGAAATCCTCTCATCGGAGCAATTACCGATCAAACACTGTGCCTATACTCCTTGTTTTCGTCGAGAAGCGGGCAGCTATGGCAAGGATACGAGGGGCTTGATCCGTTTGCATCAATTTAATAAGGTGGAAATGGTCAAAATCGTCCATCCTGACGCTTCTGCTCAGGAACATGAAAGTTTAGTCGCTAATGCAGAGGCAATCCTGCAAGCTTTACAGTTGCCCTATCGGGTGATTGAATTGTGTACCGGTGACTTGGGTTTTTCGGCTGCTAAATGTTATGACTTAGAAGTGTGGCTACCTTCGGCTAATACCTATCGGGAAATTTCCAGTTGTTCTAATTTTAGAGACTTCCAAGCACGACGGGCAAATATTCGCTTTAAAGAAAAAGGGCAAAAAGGCACTAATTTTGTCCACACCCTCAACGGTTCGGGATTAGCGATCGGTCGTACTATGGCCGCTGTCCTAGAAAATTATCAACAGGCGGACGGGACAGTAAAAGTGCCGGAAGTGCTGCAACCCTATCTAAAACGGCAAGTTATTTGTTAAATTTTCTAAAAATGCTTGACAAAATGTGTCTATAGTGCATTTGAAAGAATCTAGCTTAACCCCACTCTAGAATTGCCTGTTTTAAGGCTCCTTCGGGCAAATTGGCGGGATCAAAAGACTCACCCGCTTCTATTCTGGCTAAAGCTTCAAAAAAAGCCCTCACACCACTGGCTGGTCCCGATGGGTGATCCATAATTCCGGTTCCCGCATTGAGGATAACATTACGTCCGTAATCCCCAAGGACCTGGGGAACAATACCGGGACGAATACCGGCCGATGGAACCGGAAAAACGTTTCTATCACGCAAAATATCGCGAATTTTGCCCTCCTCCTGGGGATCGAAGGGTAAACTACCGTAAGCGGCGGGATATAGCACCGCATCGGCTCCTGCGTGGGCCATCATCGTCCCCAAAACCACAGAATAGGCTAATCCCGTATCGCTACCGGCACACATCGCTCCAGCAAAGGCAGGATGGGCGAAAATGGGAACATCGATCGCCGGATCACTGGCTAAAGCTTCTAAAACGGAAAAACCGTAGGTAAGAACGTTTAATAACAGGGCATTAGCGCCATGTTTCACCAATAAACGGGCTTTTCTCTGCAATTCGTCCGCTTTTCCGGTGACATTAACCGCATAGAGAACATTTCTACCGGTTTGCTGCCGCACTTCCTCCAAAACCCGACGACAACAATCTAGGCGCTCGTGGGTGGGAGCTACGGGAAGATCCGCCATGATTTCATCATCTTTAATCACGTCTAAGCCAGCAAAAGCCACTTCTCGCAGGATATCGGCGTGATCTTGGGCCGATAGTCCTAAAGCGGGTTTAAAAATTGCCATAACTAGAGGTCGATCATAAACCCCCAAACGTTGCCTAATTCCTGTGATTCCTAACTTGGCTTTTGTGCCGTAGCTTTCGGGTAGGTACACCCCCACCACTTTTCCTGCTCCAGCCATGGAATATTTGCCGAAAATCATGGTTAAAAGACTGGCGATGTCATTTTCAACGTTTATCTGGGGAAAACGCACCCTAGCCACCTTATAACCGTCTGCTTCCTCCCTGATCCCCACCACTTCCGCTAGGTGTTGTTGCAGCTGCTTTTGACGATGACTGTGGCGCTCGCTCCAAGTGCCGGCGGTTTGACCGATAGCGATCGTTTTTGCCTGTTTTTCGGCATTAATAGCGGGAGGAAAGCGATAATCGACAATTATAGTCATAAAAGGTAAAAAAAGGGAGTGGGAATTATAAGTTATAAATTATGAATTATGAATTGGGGAGGTG
>NZ_JADEVX010000152.1:0-10626 GCF_015207925.1 Microcystis sp. LEGE 00066
TCCTGTAAATATCGGAATCGTCGTCGAAGATATAGTTTAAGAGTTAACTTGTTGGCGGCTATTTATAACTGTGAGTTAGGGATAGGTATAGCAGCTTCTTAAAAGTTGCCTAAAGATTAATCAAGTCAAGGAGAATTTATTCTCAATTTTTATAATTGAGATAGTTTGTGCCGCTTAAATAAAGAGGTTTTGAGGTTCTTCGGTTTGTCTTATGCAATAGACGGGAGTTATAAGGGATGGAACCCTTATAGAGAAAGACATTGGGCGATTTTTGTCAATTGTTTTTTATCTAAAGCGAACTAATCAATTAAATCCCTTACCAGATAAAGATTTTGTTGATTTATGCCCCCCTATCGAACCATAACAAGTAACGAAGAGCCGGTTTTGATAACCAAATTAAAGCAGCTCTAAAGAGTTTTGAGTTAAAAGTTAAACTTCAAGTTTTCATTCAGGACGAATGTACTGATTAACTAATTTTTTTGGGAAAATTAGTTGGCCCATTATTATAACATATAATTAATTTGCAAGAGTTCTTTTCAAAATAGTCCTAAAAGTCCTGACCAGTAAGCATTTAACCTTACATAAGCAAAAATTATCACACAAATTTGAGAAGAGCCCAGAAGGTAAGAGGTAGTTAGATATGTGTAATTAATTTTGCTTAGGTACTTATCGTCCAATTCCGGCTGTATAATTTCCTATACAAAAATCAAGCTTATCCCTTTAGCTTTCACAATAGCTTTAAGCAACTGAGGAGGTTTCGTAGCAAACACAGCAGCAGATATTTCTGGTTTTAAATCCTGGCGACGCTGTACCCCCAAATATCCACCCTGACGGCGTAACTCTTTATCCTGAATATACTTGTCAGTCACATCATTGAAACTCATTTCCCCTAGCAAACCCTAATTAATTTCCAAAAAATCTCGCAATTTTTGTAGATAAGTAGGGGCATCTTCTAACATGGGAAAGTGAGCGGTATTAGCCATTTCCACATACTGGATATTATTATTCAAATCCGCCGCCATTTTGCCCATTTTGGCGGGGATAATAATGTCTTTTTCCCCTGATACTAAAAGAGTTGGTATCTTAATCTCGGCAAATTTACCAGGCATAATTTCCACTGCTTTTTTACTCACAGATGTATAAATTGTGACTAGGGCGGCCTCGTAATCTGCCGCTAAAAAATCTTCTAAAAAAGCAATTCTTTCTGATTTTGGGATTGATCGATGCAAAAATCTCGCCATAAATAATTGATCGGCAAAAGGTACTTTTAAAAACCAATCATAACGAAACTGTACTACATACTTACCGAATTTATGGAAGGCAGCAAAAGCCGCTTTATTATACTCAAAAATGCCATTACAGGTTAAAACTGCTTTGACCACTCTTTCGGGGTACATAGTAATAAAAAAAGTCGCTACCGATGCCCCCATAGAGTGACTATTGAGATAGATTTTTTCAATTTCTAAACTATCTAAAAACAAGGCCAAATCAAGGGCATATTCTTCTAAATCGTAGGAAAGATCAAGAGATTTTTCTGGCAATTTAGACCGACCAAAACCGCGCATATCGTACAATAAACAATCAAAGCGATCGCAAATTGCCGCAGCGGTTGATCGCCAATAGCGTCCCGATCCTCCCCAACCATGAATAAACACCATAACCGGCTTTTTCTGGGCAGATTCTGACCCCCGAATCCACTCGTAATAGTGGGGAACACCGCGGACAGTGATTGTTTTATCGATTATTTGAGTTTTCATGATAGTTAAGTAGGGAGGCACAATTATTTGTAGGATGGGTTAGCGGTAGCGTAACCCATGCAGGCGTTGGGTTTCATGCTTCAACCCAACCTACGTTCATCTTATATTTAATTCCACCCACCTACTTAAGTAGGGAGGTACAATTATTTGTAGGATGGGTTAGCGGTAGCGTAACCTATGCGGGCGTTGGGTTTCATGCTTCAACCCAACCTACGTTCATCTTATATTTAATTCCACCCACCTACTTAGATACCTAGCCATCCTCGTCAAGAGTTTTGCCAACGTCGCGCATCTGTGTCCGATAGTCGTCCGATTCTCTTAAGGAGTAAGGAACGAGAACGATTTCAAGCTTCCAGTAATCGTTCATAGATGTCGTCTTCCAGATTATCCCAAATCTTAGCCAGTGCAGTTTCGCTGACTTTTTGCCAGAAGTCCGAGTTTGTCTCCTCCGGGATGAGGGTGACTAGAACTCTAGTACCCTCTGGAATCGGCACGGATTCGAGGAGTTCGATCCGGCCTTCTTTGACAATTGCGGAAACGGTATTGAGCATGGTTAACCTCGATTTTTCCCCTTAAGCGGATTCTTGACTGGGTAGAGAGGAAGGATGAACCAATAGATCCGCCGTGGAACGTTTTTCCACCATTTCGCGGGTGATTAAACAGCGTTTCACGTCCTTGCGCGAGGGCAATTCGTACATGACATCGAGCATTAATTCCTCGACAATACCCCGTAGGGCCCGGGCCCCGGTTTTGCGACGATAGGCCTCTTGGGCGATCGCTAGGACGGCATCAGATTTAAACTCTAACTGTACATTGTCCATCTTCAACAGTTTTTGATACTGTTTCACCAAAGCGTTGCGGGGTTGCGTCAGGATAGCGATTAAAGCTTCCTCATCCAGGGGTGAAAGCGCCGCTAGGACGGGAATCCGACCGACAAACTCCGGAATCATGCCAAATTTGACTAAATCATCGGGAGTCATTTGTTTTAATAACCCTGCCGCCACCTTATCCTTACTAGCTTGGCTATCTCCCGGTTGAATAAAGCCCATGGATTTTTTACCGAGACGCTGATCGATCACCTTATCTAAACCGACAAACGCCCCACCGCAGATAAACAGGATATTGCTGGTGTCAATCTGAATACAATCCTGATAGGGGTGTTTGCGGCCGCCTTGGGGGGGAACATTGGCGATCGTTCCCTCTAACATTTTCAGTAAAGCTTGCTGTACCCCTTCTCCGGACACATCCCGGGTAATCGAGGTATTTTCGCTCTTGCGGGCAATTTTATCGATTTCATCAATGTAGATAATGCCCCGCTGCGCTTCTTCCACGTCTAAATCTGCCACTTGTAACAGACGCAAGAGAATATTTTCCACATCTTCCCCCACATAACCGGCCTCGGTTAAAGTGGTGGCATCGGCGACGGCAAAAGGTACATCGAGGATTTTAGCCAGAGTTTGAGCTAGAAGGGTTTTTCCCGATCCTGTGGGACCAATTAACAGAATATTGGATTTTTGCAGTTCGATGCTATCTTCTGGACTACCGCCACCGGCTTTTTGGGTTTGGATATCTTTGAGGCGTTTGTAATGGTTATAAACGGCCACCGAAAGCACTTTTTTCGCCTCATTTTGACCAATAACGTAGTCATCGAGGTGTTTTTTAATCTCTCTTGGTTTGGGAATTTGTTCCCAAGTGGTTTTGTTTTGGCCCGATCGCCGTTTGTTGGGACGTTCCTCCACTGGGGCGACCGGACTGGGCGGTTCCATCAATTCCTCATCGAGAATTTCGTTACACAGTTCCACACACTCGTCACAGATATAGACCCCCGGCCCGGCGATTAATTTTCGCACTTGTTCCTGGGATTTGCCGCAAAATGAACACTTGAGGTGGGAGTCGTACTTAGACATAGTTTATTTACAGGGAAGTAACGGGAACGGTAGGATCGGGCAGTTCGGGACGGGAAATCACCAGATCGATTAACCCATATTCTTTGGCTTCGACGGCCGACATGAAAAAGTCCCGTTCGGTGTCGTTGGCGATGCGATCGTAGGGTTGACCAGTGTGGTGAGCCAGCATGGTATTGAGTCTCTGTTTAATATAGAGGATCTCTTTGGCCTGGATGGCGATATCACTAGCTTGACCTTGGGCGCCGCCGAGGGGTTGGTGAATCATGATCCGGCTACTGGGTAGGGACATCCGTTTACCTGCTGCGCCGCCGCAAAGCAGGAATGCTCCCATACTAGCGGCTAAACCGAAACAAATTGTCGCCACGTCGGGGCGAATTTGTTGCATGGTGTCGTAGATAGCTAGTCCGGCATAAACGGAACCACCGGGGGAGTTGATATAGAGTTGGATATCTTTTTCGGGATCTTCTGCCTCCAAGTAGAGGAGTTGGGCGACGATCGAATCAGCGACCTGATCATCGACGGGAGTTCCCAAAAAGACAATTCTCTCGCGCAGGAGTCGAGAATAGATATCAAAAGCCCGTTCACCCATGCCAGACTGTTCGATTACCACGGGTAAAACGTTAGCTAGGGAGTTTCTCCCCGTGTTGGCGTAGATAGCAGGGCGATAATTACTGGTAATTGGGTAGTCAGGTGATCTCGATTCGAGCATAATTTTTTCGGTTCCGCTATCACAATCTTAGGGTTTTTGCTTGGCTGTGGAGCTTTTACTGGCAAATGTTAAGCATCTTTAGCACTTCTGTCCATCTATTATGCCCTAAGTTTCCCCCGGTTGGCAGGAATCAGTTATCAGTTATCAGTGAGCAGTTATCAGTGATCAGGGAATGGGGGAATGGGGGAATTCAACCAATACCCTAAAACCCCAACACCCCAACACCCAACACGACTGCTAACTCCTTACGGTTCTTCCTCGGCTGCCAACACTTCCACTTCGGTGAATGCGAAGGTTTCTTCTGTTTCCTCCTCCTCGCTTGTTTCTTCCTCTAGGGAACCTTTGGGGACGAGGGTGATAGTAGCTTTTTCCTTCAGCCATTCTAGGGTGTTTTCCGCTAGGATTTCTTCGGTGATCACCTGTTCCAGACGCTGCCTATCTATGTCGCGATCGGACAATTGGGCCATGATTTTAGCGATTTTTTCCGTTACCGCTTCGGGACTGACTTCAATGCCGGCGACTTTAGCCAATTCTTGCACCACCAGAGTCTCTTTCAGACTTTCGATCGCATCGGGACGGGTGCTTTCCCGCATTTTGGGAATATTATCTTTTGTAAACAACTGGTTGACATCTAGCCCCATTTGTTGAAATTCCATGAAGCTTTGGGTCAAAATATGCGTCACTTCCTTTTCGATCAGCGTCTCCGGTAAATCTAAAGTCGCACCTTTGACCAATTCCTTGGTTAAAGCGTCATAAATGCTTTCTTTGGTTTCCTTCTCCGCTTGTTCTTGGAAGCGTTTCTCTAAACTTGCTCTTAATTCGGCGATTGTTTCCTGATCGCTGACTTCTTGGGCAAAATCGTCGTCAAGCTCTGGTAATTCCTTGGCTTTTAACTCTTTCATCGTAATGGTAAAGATTACCGCTTTTGCTGCCACATCCTCTTTCGGATAATCTTCCGGGAAAGTTAAAGTCATCTCTTTGACTTCTTCCGGTTTCATGCCGATAATTCCTTCTACCATCCCCTCGATAAAGCGTCCTGCTTCCATATCCACCCGCAGATCTTCGCCGTCAATATCCGGGATATCCTCGCCGGTTTCGGCGGATTTTCCTCGATAATCAACAATCGCCACATCTCCTAGCTGCGCCCCGCGATCTTCCACGGGAACCAATGTCGCTAACTGTTCTTGACGCTCTTTAAACCAATTTTCCACGGATTCGGGATCATAAACGGTTTCTTCGGCAGTAACGCTCAGATTTTCGTAATCTCCGAGAACAATTGTCGGGGCCACATCCACGGAAACTGAAAAAGTCAAAGCTTTACCCGGTTCATAGGCAGCGATCAAATCCTCAAACTGAGACAATAGCTGGGGATTACCCAGGGACTCGATCCCCTCCTGTTTTAGGGCAGATTCGAGGCAATTTTCGATTAATTCCTCAATTACTGCCGCTTTTACCGCTTTAGTTCCCAATCTTTGCAGAAGAATCTGACGGGGAACCTTACCGGGGCGAAAACCGGGTATATTGGCCGACTTCGCTAAATTATTTACCACTTTCTCGTGGGTGTTTTTCGTGGTTTCGGCGGGAATTTCAATTTCTAAACCTATCTGACTGGCAGGAAGCTTTTCCTGAATAACTTTCATTGATTTTTCTAGCTCTTACGACAAGGAACGTTTATAATAGGGTGAGCGGTGTTTACGCCTGCGGTGGATCCGTCCCGCTCATGATATTCTAGGGGAATAGCTGCAGTTGCTCCCCAAGCTGTCACAATCTTTTTATTTTAGCGGTCAATGGGGTATATTTAATTTATTCCGTCCTTGGGCAGTTAAGCCCAATCAGAAAATTTTACTGATCAAAAGCCGATCAATCCAAGCTTGAGAATAACTCGGTGGACAAAAAAGATTTTTTACTGTAACGATTTCTTCAGACCATTATCATCACCCAACTCGTCAGGAGGTAACACAATTTGAGTCAAAAAGTACGGGTCGCTATTTTAGGGGCCACCGGGGCCGTGGGAACGGAATTACTAGAGTTATTAGCTAGTCGTCAATTCCCTCTCGCTAGTCTAAAATTACTGGCTTCCGAGCGTTCTGCTGGAAAAACCCTCGATTTTCAGGGCGAAAGTCTCCTCATCGAAGCGGTAAACGAGCGCTCTTTTCAGGACGTGGATATCGTTCTCGCTTCTGCGGGAGGATACACCTCGAAAGCTTGGGCGAAAACTATTGTCGAGTCCGGTGCGACGATTATCGATAACTCCAGTGCTTTTCGCATGAATCCCGAAGTGCCTTTAGTTGTCCCAGAAATCAATCCCGACAGTGTGGACAATCACCGGGGCATTATCGCTAATCCCAACTGTACGACAATTCTTTTAGGAGTGGCGATCTGGCCTCTCCACCAAGTACAGGCGATCGAGCGAGTAGTAGTTTCTACTTATCAGTCCGCTAGTGGTGCTGGAGCGCGAGCAATGGAGGAGGTAAAACAGCAAGCACAAGCAATTCTTGACAATCGGCAACCCCCCACTAATTCCTTCCCCTATCCCCTCGCTTTTAATCTTTTTCCCCACAATACCCCGATTAATGGTCAAGGGTACTGCGAGGAAGAAATGAAAATGGTCAACGAAACCCGCAAGATTTTTGCTTGTCCAGAGCTGCGGGTTAGCGCCACCTGTGTGAGGGTTCCCGTCCTGCGGGCTCATTCGGAATCGGTTAACCTAGAATTTAGTCGGCCTTTTTCTGTGCTGAAAGCCAGAGAAATTCTTGAGTCTGCTCCGGGGGTAAAATTAGTGGAAGATTGGGACGCTAACTATTTTCCCATGCCAATTGATGCTACCGGTCGCGATGAAGTATTAGTGGGACGCATTCGTCAAGATATCTCCCATCCTAATGGTCTAGAATTATGGCTATGCGGCGATCAAATTCGCAAGGGTGCGGCTTTAAATGCTGTACAAATTGCCGAACTTTTAGTTAAGAAAAATCTCGTCGGTTCAAGATTAGCAACAGTTTGATAATTAAGCTATCAGCCATCAGCTAGACCAAGGCAATGATAACTAGAAAAATCGCTAATTAATCGGACAAATCCAGTCTTAAAGCTGATTGCTGATCGCTCAAAAACTGATAACAAAGACCGAATCTAAAACCTAATTTGTTAAGCTAAAAGCTTCAATGTATTTAGTTGATAACCTTTTTTTGCTGATAACTGATAACTAATAACTGATCAATGAGTGAAACATATTTTGGACGAGTAATTACGGCGATGGTGACACCCTTCACCGTCGAGGGTCAAGTTAATTATGGGATGGTGGAAAAATTGGCCGATTATCTAGTTACCCACGGTAGCGATGGTATAGTGGTCTGTGGGACAACGGGAGAATCACCCACCCTAAGTTGGCAGGAAGAATACGAACTATTTAGTATTGTCAAAAAAGCGGTTAATGGTCGGGGAAAAGTGATTGCGGGGACGGGTTCTAATTGCACTTCCGAAGCGATCGAAGCGACCCAACAGGCTGCTAAACTGGGTTTAGATGGTTCTTTACAAGTGGTTCCCTACTACAATAAACCTCCTCAAGAGGGTTTATACGAGCATTTTCGCACCATTGCCAAAGCTTGTCCCGATCTGCCAGTAATGCTTTATAATATCCCTGGTCGTACTGGTCAAAATATGACCCCAGAAACGATTATTAAACTGGCAGCAGTTGATAATATTGTGGCGGTAAAAGAAGCTAGTGGTAATTTAGAACAAACCTGCAAGATTTACTGTCATACCCCTGAAAATTTCGCTATTTATTCCGGCGATGATTTTCTCACCTTACCCCTAATGACCTGTGGTGCGGTGGGGGTGGTTAGTGTTGCTAGTCATCTGGTGGGAGAAGAAATTCAAGGAATGATTCAAGCTTTCTTAACTGGAGATGCGGCCAAAGCGATCGAGATTAATTTGAAATTATTTCCCCTGTTTAAAGGTTTATTCTGTGCCACTAATCCAATTCCAATTAAAGCGGCCTTAAATCTAGTCGGTTGGGAAGTGGGGGGTCTAAGACTTCCTTTATGTTCCTTAAGTCCCGAATTAGAAGAAGGATTAGCAAAAATCATGCAAGAATTGGCTTTAATCTAGAAAAATACTAGAAATTCTTGCCCACTAAACTAGGATTTTTTCGAGAAATAGGTTATAATATTAATAGCTTCACTAGAAGAAAAGAAATATAGTTTAGAACAGCCAGAAAGTATTGATACTAAGTGAATTTAACTAGGTGTTGTTTACCTAGTTCGACTTATTCTAACTATTCATTTTTTGAGATTTCCCGTCCACAAAACCAACCTGAAAAATCACCATAACTTACCATCAAAGGATGCCTAATGAGTCAAGATAAAACCCAAGCAAAACTAAAGATCATTCCCCTAGGAGGATTACACGAAATCGGCAAAAACACCTGTGTTTTTGAATACGATGATGAGATTATTCTCCTGGATGCTGGTTTAGCTTTTCCTTCCGATGATATGCACGGGGTCAATGTAGTGCTTCCCGATATGACTTATCTAAGAGAAAATCGCCATAAAATTAAGGGTATGATCGTCACCCACGGTCACGAAGATCATATCGGTGGCATTCCCTACCATCTCAAACAATTTGATGTACCAATTATCTACGGTCCGCGTCTAGCGATGGCTTTATTGCGGGATAAATTGGAAGAAGCAGGATTGGCAAATCGTACCAAATTAGAAACCGTTGCTCCTCGGCAAATGGTGCGTTTAGGTAAATCTTTCATGGTGGAATATATCCGCAATACCCACTCGATCGCCGATAGTTTTTGTGTAGCAATTCACACTCCTTTAGGGGTAGTTATTCACACAGGAGATTTTAAAATTGACCATACTCCCGTCGATGGTGAATTTTTTGATCTGCAAAAAATTGCCGAACATGGCGAGAAAGGGGTGCTATGTTTATTGAGTGATTCCACTAACGCGGAAGTACCCGGTTATACTCCCTCGGAAGCTTCCGTTTATCCCGGTTTAGAGCGGGTTTTTAACCAAGCAACGGGACGGATTATGATCACTACCTTTGCTTCCTCGGTGCATCGGATTAATCTGGTGTTGAAATTGGCCCAGAAATTTAACCGGAAAGTGGTGGTAGTGGGTCGATCGATGTTAAATGTCATCGCTCATGCGCGTAATTTGGGGTATATAAAATGTCCCGATGATCTGTTTGAACCCTTAAAAGCGACCCGCAATTTAGCCGATGAAAAAATCGTCATTTTAACCACAGGATCCCAGGGAGAAACTTTAGCGGCCATGACGCGGATTTCTAAGGGTGAACATCCTCATATTCGTGTGCGTCAGGGAGATACGATTGTCTTTTCCGCTAATCCGATTCCGGGTAATACCATCGCTGTGGTCAATACAATTGATCGCCTGATGATGCAGGGTGCTAACGTGGTTTACGGACGCGATAAGGGAATTCACGTTTCTGGCCATGGTTCCCAAGAAGACCATAAATTGATGCTATCTTTGACCCGGCCGAAGTTTTTTGTGCCAGTGCATGGAGAACACCGAATGCTGGTCAAACACGCTCAGATGGCCCAAAGTATGGGTATTCCCGCCGAAAATATGGTAATTGTCAAAAATGGTGACACGATCGAGTTAACGGGCGATCGCATTGCTATCGGCGCGCCAGTGCCTTCGGGAATCGAGTTAGTCGATCAAGCGGGTGTGGTCCACGAACACATTATGCAGGAAAGACAACAGTTAGCCGAAGATGGTGTGATTACGATCGCCGCCTTCGTTAACGCTGAGGGACAATTAAGCGCACCTCCAGAGATTAATTTGCGCGGTGTGGTGACAAAAGTGGAAATCCCGCTGCTGAATCAGTTAATTATTCGGGCGATCGAACGCTGTTTAAGCGATCGCAGTAGTGAATTTAAAACTGCCATGGGGGACCCAGATTGGGCCGGTTTGCGGGCCGAAATCGAGACGACTTTGCAACGTTTAATCAAACGGGAGTTAAAGAGTCAACCTCTAGTGATTTTCCTCCTGCAAGCGGCGGCAACGGAACCAGCGAACAATCGTACTTATCGCCGCCGCCGTCCCGCAGCTACCATGGCCTCCTAATGGCAGTGAGTCGTCAGGAGACAGGAGACAGGAGACAGGAGACAGGAGACAGGAGACAGGAGACAGGAGACAGGAGATAGGAGATAGGAGATTATTTCTATTTATTCTCCCCTTATTCTCCCCACACCCCATCAACCCATCACCCCACTCTCCCACAC
>NZ_JADEVX010000335.1:0-1802 GCF_015207925.1 Microcystis sp. LEGE 00066
TACTTAATTTGTCCAGCCAACTGTTTTTTTGGGTGATCGCCTCTCCTCAAAAATAGTTACTTTGTACTATATGCCCATGCCAAAATCGGGGTTAATGCTCTATTTATTTCAAAATGAGAATTGCTGGGTTAAATAATCGAGTAGCGACTGTCTAAGAAATCACTGCAGCCGACCTGTGTTATATTATTTTTGGATTAGCCAAAATCAATAGCGGCGGGTGAGTTCGGGCGTTACGCGGCCAGTCCTCGTTTAAGACAGTGGCTTGAAGTTGCTTGCGGGGCATTCATTGACGATAAAAATTGCTTGGCATGGATAGCTGTAACGACAATTTGTAACTACAATTGGTTATTGTAGCTGTCGTTCGGTTATGGAATATAAATGGGATGAAGCAAAACGTCTTGCTAATCTTCGTAAGCACGGAATAGATTTTACCGATGTTCCAGCCGTGTTTGATGGGGATATTGTAACGGTTGAGGAGGATCGTTACGGTTATGGAGAGCAGCGTTTTGTCACATTCGGTTTGTTGCAAGGGCGAGTGATTGCCGTTGTCCATACAGAACGTGAGGATTGCACCCGTATTATTTCTGCAAGAAAAGCGACGAAATATGAACAACGAACCTACTTCGAGCAACTCTCAAACTGATTGGCAACGATTGGATGCGATGAGCGATGAAGATATTGATTTATCAGATTGTCCAGAGATTACGCCAGAAATGTTTGCTAAGGCGGTAGTGCGGCGGGGTTTACCTGCTACAAAAGCCAAGGCTCAAGTTACACTCCCCATTGATGGCGATGTATTGTAAAGTTTCAATAGAAATATAGTCAGATATAGTCAGGCATGGCAATATATGGACATGAAACTATCAGACTATTGTTCGTCACGGGATTTGCTTGGTGTAGGCTAGACTGTAAGCAGCTAACTAAATCACCCCTAATTCTTGTGATAGAGATTTCCCCATGCCCCAAGCCTTGAAAGCAATTTATCATAGTGGTACGTTCATCCTTCAAACAGCTTACGATTTACCTGAAGGCACTGAGGTGGAGCTTTTTGTCAAATCACCTCAAATTATTCCCCCAAAGATTAGCGATATTGCGGCTAGGCAGAATTTTTTAAGGCTGCTTGTTGAGCGAATGCAACAAAACCCCATTCCCTCTAATGCTCCCCAGTTTACTAGAGATATGTTGCATGAACGCTGTTGACACAAATGTTTTAAGGCTCTTCGTTACTTGTTATGGTTCGATAGGGGGGCATAAATCAACAAAATCTTTATCTGGTAAGGGATTTAATTGATTAGTTCGCTTTAGATAAAAAACAATTGACAAAAATCGCCCAATGTCTTTCTCTATAAGGGTTCCATCCCTTATAACTCCCGTCTATTGCATAAGATAAACCGAAGAACCTGTTTTAATTTACGTCAATGATTCGCGTTATCCTAGTAAGCAAGCAGGCAATCGCAGCTTCTCTAGTAGCTAATCTGACAGAGGGAGTTTTAATTTGGCAGGTTGCCTGCGAATATTTAGCGGCAAGCCGCAAACTTGAGCCATTTGGGTATTGCCTATCCTTTGCACACCCAACGAACTGATGGGAGATTAAGTCATGTGGACAGATGAAATTGTCGAGGAGATCCACTGAATCCGTGAAGAGTATGCCAAGTCCTTCAACTATGACTTGGATCCCACATTCCGCACCCTCAACTGTCACAGATCAAAAAAGCCATTAAAGTAGTACATAATAACTAAAATTAATTCAAAGGTTAAAAGGGTTAATGAGAATATATAGCATTAAAAGGGGTATGGAGCGA
>NZ_JADEVX010000153.1:0-10571 GCF_015207925.1 Microcystis sp. LEGE 00066
TGATAGATGGTTTCATGACTGAGCGATTCTTGACCAGCTTTTTTCAGACGACCTGCTATTTGTTCGGGACTATGATAATCTTTCAATCCTTCTTTGACCAACTCTAAGGCTGACTCGCTGACATTTTTAAAGGGTTGTTTGGCATTTTTTCGCCTTGTTTCGCTTTGAGCTTGTGCTGTGTCAGGTAGATAGCAGCCAAGGGAACTTTGATTCTTTTTTAATTCCCGTGATATTGTGCTTTGATGACATCCGAGCCAGACGGCCATTTGCCGTTGAGATAAATTTCCCTCCTGACTAAGTTGGTAGAGCAAGTTTCTTTGTTCTATGTTAAGATGTTGAGGGCTTCGTTTTTGGGTCTGATTTGTTTTTGTTAATGATCAGACAGTACCTGATGAGCCTTTCTTTGACAACTCTTGAGGTTGATGCGTTTCATTTTTGAATTGGCGAGTCTTGATGCTAAAACCGTTAAAATCCTGGGTTGTTGAATTCATTTTCTTCCTCCTGTATTTTTAAAAATTGTTTAACTTGATCAGCTTTCGCTTCACCGTTTTTTGTCTGTTGAATAGATAGACTGACGGGTGCATCTCCTATTGGTGACTTTCTCTCACATATGGGTGAGCAGCAGAAGTTATTAAAAGAGGGCGAATGCAATTCGCCCCTACAATATATTCAATATTAAAAACTCCATTTTCACAAGAACGGCCACACCATAGCACATAAAAACTTAAAATAAATGAAAAAATGATTAATTTTTTGCTCAAGATGGCCTTAAATGAGCTTTGGGATAGAGAAACTTGTGGCAAGATATAATTAAGGGGTATTTGGGGAAGAAATTGGATTATGGAAGAACTTTTAGAACTAAAAGCTTTGCTCTTAAAAGGTGATATTAAAGGTTCACTGGCGATTGTAGAAGAACTTGAAGATATGAGCAAAAACGGTATTATTAGCACTATTCGTAGTTATGCTGTTATCTTATTACTTCATTTAATTAAACAACAGGCAGAAAACCGAACCACCCGTTCTTGGGATGTCTCCATTCGCAATAGTGTTAGAGAAATTAAACGCCACAATAAACGCCGAAAAGCAGCAGGATATTATTTAAGTGATGAGGAATTAACAGACACTTTAAACGATGCTTATCTTAATGCTTTTGATGCCGCTTCTCTAGAAGTCGAAGCAGCTTGTTATCAATCGGATCAAATAGAAGCTATAATTGACAAAAATAAACTGATTAACACTGCTTTTCTTCTCATAAAAAACGTCTCTCCTTAGAAAGATTATGACAGACTCAATCTCTCAAGAACAAGCCCAAGAAATGTTACGTTGGTTAAACAAAAATCGTGACACCGTGCTTGATTTGTATAAAAATCAATACATTGCCTATAATGAAAAAGGGGTGATTGCTCACGGTGAAAATTTACAGGATGTTCTGGAAGAAGCCAACACAACCAATCAAAAATTTGTCATTTATCTTGTTCCTCGTTGTCGTTATTCTATTCAAATTCTACCCGTTCAAGTTTAAAGTAGTTTAAGATGATTTTGACAACGGCAAAATTCTATGAAAATAACCCTTTATCAACCGACATTATCTTTATTATTGCTACTGTTGCTATCTGGTGGTTGTGCAGTCAATCAGGAAAAAGGCAAAATCATCACTCCGCAAGCACCTCCCCTAGCAGAAATCGTTCCTTGGCAGACCGTCGAACGGGTTACTATTTTAAAAGCCGATCAGGATCCCATCTATGCTTTGGCCATTAGTCCCGATAACTCCAGGCTGCTGAGTGGTAGTTTTGACGGCACTGTCAGGGAATGGGACCTAAAAACCCAAAAACCTCTCAGGACTTGGCAATTAGGGGATACTGTCAATGCTATCCAATTTAGTCCCGATGGTAAGAGTTTCGTAACTGCCGATGCGGGGGGAAAAGTGCAACGCTGGAATACGCGCACGCGAAAATTAGAAATGACCTATCCTGGCCATGCTTTTCTCGTTACCGATGCCGCTATTTCTCCCGATGGCAAAATTTTGGCCACGGGTAGCTGGGATCGTACTGTCAAACTCTGGGATTTTCAGACGGGTACACTGTTAAAAACCCTGCGCGGCCATAATCATCCGATTCAGGCGATCGCATTTAGTCCCGATGGTAAAGGAATTGTTAGCGCCGATTACGATGGCTTCGTTAAACTGTGGAAAGTGAGTACCGGTCGCTTTATTCGCGCCTATGCGGGTAATTTATTCCCCGTTTATCGGGTGCTTTTTTCCAAGGATGGTAATACCGCCGGTACTGCTAGTCAAGACGGTTCGATCCGCAGTTGGCAAGTGAAAAGCGGCATCGGCACCACTACTATTCTCGCCCATAACGACGCTGTAACTGATATGGCCCTGCTCGATGGGGGCAAAGTTTTGGCCAGCACTTCCGGGGATGGAACCGTCAAATTTTGGGATGTTAATACCCGTCGGCACTTGAATACTCTCAAGGGAAACGTCATCTTAAGAATGGTTGCCAGTCAAGATGGTCGTTGGTTAGTCACTGGAGATCGGGACGGTGCGATCGCAATCTGGCGGGGAATCTAATTGACTATAATTAAGACTAGAGTGTTTTCTAGGGTGAAATATAGCTATGGCAGCAGTGATTTTAAACTTAGATACAGTCAATCTCACCGATGAGCAGTTTTACCGTCTCTGTCAAGTTAACCCAGATTGGCAATTGGAAAGAAACGTTCAAGGAGAATTAATTGTGATGCCACCTGTTGGGGGAATTAGCGGCAACCGAGAGGCCGATTTTATTAGTTTGCTTTGGTTGTGGAATCATCAAACCCAATTGGGTAAAGTCTTTAGTTCGGCGACGATTTTTCGTTTACCGAATGGCGGAGATCGCGCTCCCGATGCTGCTTGGGTGAGTTTGACTCGTTGGCAAGCTCTAAGTCGAGAAGAACAGGAGAAATTTCCGCCTATTTGTCCCGATTTCGTTATTGAACTGCGCTCCCGTAGCGATTCCCTCCCAGAAATTCAAGCTAAAATGCGGGAATATCTCCACAGTGGTTTGCGATTAGGTTGGCTAGTTAATCCTCAACAACAACAGGTGGAAATTTATCGTCCTCAGCAACCCGTAGAAATTATGGAACTACCCGCTAATTTAAGCGGCGAGGATGTCTTACCAGGCTTTAGTCTATTTATCTCTATTTTTGAGTAAAATATAGTCAAGACTGATGTATGATTCCACTTGTAAATTTATCGCCCTTGAATATTCGAGAGATTTAGCCACTTGGTTATTAGGTAAACCTTTGGATTTAACCGAAATTAAACCCTCAGAGTTGTCATTGGAGCCGATAAGAGCCGATAGTTTAATCTTTTTGGAGTCAGAAGAACTAATCTTACATATTGAGTTCCAAACCGACCCTAAAGAGGATATTCCCTATAGAATGCTCGATTATGCCACAAGACTCTATCGACGCTATCAAGGCAAACCTATCTATCAGGTAGTGATTTATCTAAGGAAAAGTACCTTACCCCTAGTCAGACAGAATGACTATCAACAGGGAAAAACTTATCATCAATTTGAGGTGATTAGACTATGGGAACAACCCTATCAACTCTTATTGCAAGCACCAGGACTATTGCCCTTTGCTATACTAGCTCAAACTGAGGAGCAAGAGAATTTACTGCGGCAAATCGCCCAAAAAATCGAACAAATCAGCGACAGTTGAGAACAAAGCAATCTGGCTGCCTCCACCGCGATTCTCGCTGGATTAGTATTAAACAAAGACATCATTCAACAATTGTTGAGGAAAGATATTATGAAAGAATCTGTCATCTATCAAGAAATCAAAGGGGAAGGAAGACAAGAAGAAGCCATCAATTTGCTTCTACGTCAATTAAATTGGCGTATAGGTGGCATTTCTGCCGAATTATCTGCCAATATCCAAAGTCTTTCCCTAGAAAATTTAGAAAACTTAGGAGAAGCTTTATTAGATTTTCAGTCAGTAGAGGATTTAGAACAATGGCTAGAAAATGAGCGTTTTTAACTAATTTACTGCGGTTATTTTTATTCTATTAATTCCCTCTATTATCATTATGTCAGATCATCAAGCTAGTTATGCCGTCAATGCAATGTTAGGTCGATTGTATTTGAAAAATAAGGCGTTTCAGTCCCTAAGTTTTGAAGAACAACAGTCGATAGTTTTGGACATAATAAAAGAATCATTCCGTTGCGATGTCAATATCGGTGAAATTCTCAGTAATGAGTGTTTTTATGATTTTGATGATGTGGAAGAACAGAGAACGATAGCAACGATATTTCAAATTTGTTCCTACTGTGGTCAAGCATCAGCTAACGTACAAGACGATGGAGATAATTTTAGCAAAGCAGCAATTTGTTCCGCTTGTCTTGCTCAATATTTCCCCGGTGGATATTAGAGATAATTTAATCTCAACCTAGGGATAATCAATATTCAACAATTGTTGAGGAAGGATATTATGAAAGAATCTGTTATCTATCAGGCAATCAAAGGGGAAGGAAGACAAGAAGGAGCCGTCAACTTGCTTCTACGTCTATTAAATCGGCGTATAGGTGAGATTTCTGCCGAATTATCCGCCAATATCCAAAGTCTTTCTCTAGAAAATTTAGAAAACTTAGGAGAAGCTTTATTAGATTTTCAGTCAGTAGATGATTTAGAACAATGGCTAGAAAATGAGCGTTTTTAACTGAAATTACTGTCCAAACAAAACTGAACTATTACCAGATCCTTGGAACAAGATCCAAGTCATCAGCAGATTAGATACAAAAATCGCTAAGAGCATAGTGACTACGGCCGCGGTCGTAGCTTGGCCGACTCCCTTAGCACCGCCATCGGTCGTTAAACCCCAATTACAGCCGATAATCGCAATTAAAGCCCCAAAAACCAACCCTTTAACCGGTCCACTCAGCACGTCTCCCACGCGCAGGAAACCGCGAACCGAGTCGAGAAAAACTGAATTAGCAATCCCGTATAAACTTTGGCCGACCAGCAAACCGCTACCTAAACCGATCAGCAACGCCATAATACTCAAAGCGGGAACCATCAGACAACAGGCAATTAAACGAGGCAGCACCAGATATTCCACGGGATCGGTTTTGAGCATATAGAGTGCGTCGATCTGCTCTGTCACCTTCATGGTACCGATTTCCGCCGCAAAAGCTGATCCTACCCGACCGGCTACCACGATCGCCATCATAATCGGACAGAGTTCCCGACCGAGAGCAAGGGCCAAAATTCCCCCCACCATACTGCCAGCACCCAAAGCTTGGAACTCCCGGGCCACTTGGATAGTAAAGATCATCCCGATCACCGCAGCCGTGATCATGGCGATAATCAGCGAAGCAGGCCCAGCTGCCACCATTTGTTCTTGGGTGACGCGCCAATCGGGTTTGCGCGTGAATAGGAAGTAAAAAACCCTGCCGGTTAAGAGTATCGCTAACCAACAGCGCCGAAACCAAGAGCTTAATTCCTTGCTAAAAATCGCCAATAAATCCTTCATGGCCACCAAAATCGATCGGACTAGAGAAAAGTCTATCCTGTTTTGTCTTCTAACTCCCATTTCCTACCACGCTATGGATAGCGCAGAATTTTTATACTGAACTAAAATAGCGATCGCTGATTAGCTGGTAGTGAATAATTAGAACTCTTGCAAATTGATTATATGTTATGATGATGGGTTTGCCAATTCAAGTCTGAATTGCATCACTATCTGAAAAAAGAGCGGAAGTTAGGGAACTGGTTCCTTGCTATCCACTTTCGGGGTTGGGTTTTGGGGAGATTGCTGAAGTTCTTGCCAGCGAGTTTCTGCCAGTTGTTTTTGTGTTTGCACTTCTTGGTCATTGGAACGATAACGAAGTGATTCTTGATAAGCTTGAATCGCTCGCTCGTATTGACCGAGTTTAAACCAACTATTGCCTAAACTTTTCCAGGTTTCGGGGTTATCTTTTTGTCTTTGAATCGCCTGTTGATAGGCGGTTATGGCTTGGGAATAGTCGCCTAAACGATAGCAAGCGTTACCGATACCGATAAAAACTTCAGATTTTCGGGAAGAAATACGGCGAGCTTTTTCGTAGGATGCGATCGCTTCTTGAAATCTTTCCAGTTGATGAAGTAATGCGCCTTGATTTAACCAAGCTTGATAATAATTAGAATTGGCTTTAGTTGCTTGAGTAAATGCCTCCAAAGCTTCTGAATTGCGGCCTAATTTTTGCAGAATAATCCCTTGACTATAGTGAGCTTGGGAAAATTGGGGATTAAATTGTCCGGCTTTGCTATAACTTTCTAAAGCATTATTAATTTTATTTAATTGATACAAACTATTACCTTTTTGATACCAAATTAAGGCATTATCTGACTCGATCGCTAAAGCCTGATCGTAGGCTTTAACTGCCCCTTCATAATCCTCAAGATTTTGTAATGACCAGCCTTTTTTATACCAGATTTTGGCATCATTTTGCTGAAAAGTTAACAATTTTTCAAGAGCTTTTTGAGCGGCGGAATATTGTTGCAGTTCTAGATAAATATCGGCTTTACCTTGCCAAGCTTGACTAGCGGCAGGATTAAGAGATAAGACCCGCTCAAAACTTTCTAAAGCCTCCTGATTTTTATCTAATTTATCTAAAGCTTTCCCGCGACCGAGCCAAGCTTGCCAAGCGGAATCTGGGTTAATTTGAATAGCTTTTTCGTAGGTATTTAAAGCTTCCGAGTATCTTTTTAAAGCCAATAAAGCATCGGCTTTTCCTTGCAATGCCTCAAGATAATCGGGATTAATTTTTAAGGCTTGACCATAGGAATTAAGGGCATCAGTATAACGTTTGAGTTGATAAAAAGTCTGACCTTGTTGATAGTAATTAATAGAATTACGGGAATTTTGCCAATAGTCAAAACTCAGATAAGCACCAGCTATTAAACCAATTGTCCCCGATACAAACAAGATTTTTGTTAGCCAAGATTTCCCTTGACGAGCAACTTGACTTTGAGATTTCACCGCCTGGGTATTTTTCGGATCGAGATGATGAATTTTCCCTAATTTTCTCAGAGCGATTAATGCTTCACTGGCACTGGTATAACGCTGACGAAAATCATAGCGGATCATGCGCTCGATAACATCACTAAAATCGGTGCTAGTCATGGCCAAATGTTGCCAGAGAATTTCCCCCGTGCGAGCATCCAAGGGAATATCTTCGGGAGCTTTACCAGTTAAAGCTTGTAATCCAATCATACCAGTGGCATAGATATCGCTACTAAAACGGGGATAACCTTGGGCCTGTTCACTGGGGAAATAACCCGGGGTACCGATAGCGACTGTAGAAACGGTTTTACCTTCTTTAACTACTTGAGTGCTAATTTGTTTGACAGCACCAAAATCAATTAAAACCAATTGATCATCTTGACGGCGACGAATAAGATTGAAGGGATTAACATCGCGATGGATCACCTGTTTCTGATGGACAAATTCGAGAATTGAGAGAATTTCTGTTAATAAAGCCACCACTTTCTCTTCATTTTGCCTATAGACACCGGCAGTAATTTCTGTGGCTAAATCTTCCCCTTCAATGTATTCCTGCACGAGGAAAAATTGCCCATTTTCCTCAAAATAAGCAAATAAACGGGTAATATGGCGATAATTGCCCAATTCTTGCAGGATTTTCGCCTCAGTTTCAAAGAGTCGTCTAGCGATGGCTACAGTTTCGGCATTCCGGCACTGGGGTTGAAATTGTTTGATCACACAGCGATTTTGATTGGGTAACTGGCGATCGCAGGCCAAGAAAGTCTGTCCGAATCCCCCTTTTCCCAATTGACGGATAATTTGGTAGCGATGACTAAGGATTTTTCCGGCAGCGAGTTCCATAGACGATGGCAATCCAAGGTTTTTTACTATTCTAGGCTTTTCGGCTCTCTTTTGCGGTCGCTGGACAAAACGCAGAAATTCCCCTATTCTACTTTTTTCCCTATAGAGAGGGAAAAAATTCCCTGTGGGGGGGACTGACATGACAGACAGAAAAAAATAATCTAGAAACAGAGAAAGTTCACTGTTGTGGTTCTTCGGTTTGTCTTATGCAACGGACAGGGTTATAAAAAATGAAACTCTTATAGAGAAAGACATTTGGCGATTTTTGTCAATTGTTTTTGATCTAGAGCGAACTAATCAATTAAATCCCTTACCAGATAAAGATTTAGTCGATTTATGCCCCCCTATCGAACCATACCAAGTAACGAAGAACCACTGTTGTTTTTTGAGAGGATAACCGCTATGTCTATCAATCCTGGTACTAGAGCCGGCACAGCCTTACTGATTACCCTGCTCATGGGTTCCACGTCCGGCACTTTTCCCGTCCTCGCTCAGACTAATATTAATCGGCCACGTCT
Source organism: Microcystis sp. LEGE 00066 (assembly GCF_015207925.1). NCBI lineage: Bacteria > Bacillati > Cyanobacteriota > Cyanophyceae > Chroococcales > Microcystaceae > Microcystis > Microcystis sp. LEGE 00066. The sequence goes on from NZ_JADEVX010000153.1 coordinate 8,386, forward strand.
CATCGCTCAACAAATCTCGATTCCGGCGGGAACAGTTATCCCTTTGAATTACGAGAAAGCCGATAAAATTTTAGTTTCTAAAAGTGATGTTATTCCTCTGACTTTAACCGTAGCCAGAGATATTCGTAACCGGAATGGGAGTGTGGTGATTGCAGAGGGAAGTGAAGTCAAGGGTACTTTACAAGCGATGGGCCAAGGTGTGCGCTTTATTGCCGAGGAAATTCGCCTCGATGGGGGTAATCGCACTATTCACCTCAATGCCACTTCGCGATTAATTACTACCACTGAAACCGTGCGTAAAGGGGCAAAAACTCAAGATATCTTAGCGGGAACCGTCGCCGGTGCGGGGGCAGCAACAGCGATCGCTGCTCTTACGGGCGATCGCAAGATTGAAGTTCTCGATGTCTTAGCGGGGGCAGCCGTGGGAACCCTTGCAGGATGGGGTTTACCGACGGCGGGAATTGTCGGTGGTAGTTCCGCGCAGTTATACTCTGTTAACCCCGATCGAGATTTAAATATTACCCTGCAATCGCCCCTAGTGATCAGAGATTAGTAAACGGCAAACCATAACCAAATCCGTCTAATGGCGGATTTGGTGTCAATCATAGATTTAATCGGAGCGATCGATTTGTTAGATTTTTAATAGTCGGTCTGTCAACCGATAGACAGAAACAGTTAAAACATCAGAATTCAGAGATCAAAGTATGAAACTTCCTACAGGGTTACGGCGAACTATTACCCATGCTTTGGCAACTTTTCTGGGATTTATGCTCGGTTTTAGCAGTTTAGCTGCGGTAAATGCCCAAAATCTTCCCACTACTGCCACCGATCTGGCCAGAATTCCCCCGGAGATAACGGCGGAAAGTTTTGTTGCTAAGGCAGTGGCCCGCACAGGTGCGGCAGTGGTGCGAATTGACACCGAAGCAATCATTACTCGTCCCAATAGCCCCTTTTTTGATGATCCTTTTTTTCAGGAGTTTTTTGGGGAACAGTTTCGTGTTCCCACCCAGCAGCGAGTGGCGGGCCAGGGATCGGGTTTTATTATCGATGGCAGTGGTTTAATCTTAACTAATGCACATGTGGTGGATAATGCCGATAAGGTAACGGTAACTTTAAAAGATGGTCGCAGCTTCAAGGGGGAAGTCCGCGGTACTGATCGGCTCACTGATTTGGCGGTAGTGAAAATTAATCCCCAAGGGGAAAATTTACCTGTAGCCGTCCTCGGCAATTCCTCATCTATACAAGTGGGGGACTGGGCGATCGCAGTAGGCAATCCCGTCGGTCTAGATAATACGGTAACTTTAGGAATTATTAGCACGATCGGGCGCTCGGCGGCTAAGGCGGGTATTCCCGATAAACGCATTGATTTTATCCAAACCGATGCCGCTATTAACCCGGGTAATTCCGGCGGTCCTTTACTCAACGCCCAAGGGGAAGTCATCGGCATCAATACGGCGATTCGTGCTGATGCCATGGGGATCGGTTTTGCCATTCCCATCGACCGGGCTAAGCAGTTACAAGCGACCCTAGAATCAGGTGAAAAGGTGGCCCATCCCTATATCGGTGTGCAGATGGTTAATCTAACTGCCGATTTAGCCCGGGCGAATAATCAAAACCCCAATTCTGCCATGATCGTGCCGGAAGTGTCGGGAATTTTGGTGGTGAAAGTCCTACCCAATACCCCCGCCGAAAAAGCTGGGATCCGTCGCGGTGATGTGATTTTTAAAGCTAATAATCAACCGGTTAGCGATGGCACTGAGTTACAGGAAATGGTGGAAAAAACTGGAATTGGTCAATCTTTACCCCTAAGAATCAGAAGGGGTGAAAGGGCGATCGATCTCACCGTAATCACCGCCCAAATGTCAAATCAGTAATCGGCAGTCCGGAGTCAGTTATCAGATGTGAGTTTTCAGTTCACTGATCACGGTTCTTCGTTACTTGGTATAGTTCGATCGGGTGGCATAAATCGACTAAATCCTTATCTGGCAAGAAACTTAATTGATTAGCTCGCTCTAGATCGAAAACAAATGACAAATATCGCAGCAATGTCTTTCTCTATAACCCACATTCCGCACCCTAAGCTGTCACAGAGAGAAATTACGGAGAGAAAAAATCAAAGTGAGCATAAAAATAAACATAAGGAGCGAAAAAAGGCATTTGAGAAACAGTAAAGCACCAAAAATGGC
>NZ_JADEVX010000015.1:0-41980 GCF_015207925.1 Microcystis sp. LEGE 00066
GTGTGGGGTGTGGGGTGTGGGGAGAATAAATAAAAATAATCTCCTGAATACTGTCTCCTGACTCCTGAATACTGTCTCCTGACTCCTTTTTTAAATATTTTTCCACATCAGCAAAGAGCGAGTTTGAAAGCCGAGATTTTGGTAGAGATTAAGAGCATTGTCGTTATTGATGAAGACTTGTAAACCGACGCGGGTTTGTCCGCGACTTTTTGCCCAATCCTTAGCTCGATCGATTAGTGCGCTGGCGATACCTTGGCGACGATGCTGGGGATCGACGTAAATTAGGAAAATATGACCATAGCGATCGCCTGTCACCTGATCGACGGCGCTCCCCATCCAGAGACAAGCGATCGCCGTTTGTTGTCCTTCGACGATCCACAGAGGAGTATCAAGGCAAAAAAACTGTCTGACTGTATCAGCTAGATGGGAGAGGTTTTTTTGTTCGGGAAAAAATTCTTGATAGCTGCGGGTGAGAAAATTAATGAGTAGATAGCGATCGCCCATTTTGCCCAGTCGCAGCCGATAATTTTCGGGAAGGTTAGCCATGCCAAGGATAAGAGAAAATTATGCCCAGGGATGGCTCGATCGGAGCGGGTGCCGCTAAATCTGCCGGCAAAAAAATCCGGATGCCAGTGGCAACCAGAGCCACTAAAAACACTAAGATAGTCAGGAGCGGGGCGATATATTGTCGGAAAAAAGCCATAATTATTTGATCTCTAAACTGCTGTTTCTTCTATTTTAGGGATTGCCAGTTAGGATATCAGCAATTAAAAAAAATTCGCCCAAAAAAAGTGATCGGCATACCGATCACTACAAACCGACAACTAGACTATGACTAAACACCGATTAAATCTAACGAAGGTGCAAATAGGCCGCCTCTGCTTCTAATTGACGCACTAAAGCTTCATTTCCCTGCGCTCTAGCTACTTCCAGTCGGTGTTGCAAATTTCTGCGGAGTGTTTCTCTATGAGCGACGGTGGCCTGTGTTAGGACTTGCTGACGATTTTTGTTCATGATGGACAGACTTTTGAGCGACTTAACTTACCTTATATCTAAATCATAACATTCTCCTTGGAGAACTGTATCTTTAGCTACTGAATTTCCCATTAAGATTTATTAACGCTGTTGGCCAACCTAGGGACAAGTCAATGAAGGAACAGGCACTAATAACCCTTACTAGCGATTTTGGACTACAGGACGGTTATGTGGGCATTATCAAGGGAGTAATCGCAGGAATTGCCCCCCATGCTCGCACGATCGATCTGAATCATCAAATTTCGCCCCAAGACCTTTATACTGCTCGTTTTATCCTCCTGAATGCCTATCAATATTTTCCCGAAGGCACTATTCATCTGGCAGTTATAGATCCGGGGGTGGGAAGCAAAAGACGCGGGGTAGGGATTCGTTTTGCTGGTGGTTATTTAGTCGGGCCAGATAATGGTTTATTTAGTGGCATTTTAAGTCAATTTCCCGCTATATCTGCCGTTAATCTCAATAATTCTTCCTATTGGCGCACCCCTAACCCTAGCACTACTTTTCACGGTCGTGATATTTTTGCTCCTGTGGCCGCTTATTTGTCCCGGGGAGTACCCCTAGAAATGTTAGGTGAGATTATTGATCCCGATAGCTTGCAACAATTAGCGATCGCTGTTCCGCAAATCGAGGAAGATAAAATCAGGGGTCAAATTCAATATATTGACATTTTCGGCAATTTAATCAGCAATATTCCCGATTATCTCCTAGAGGGAAAAAATTGGTCAGTGCAGTTAGGACAAAAAATTATCCCCACAAAAAACACCTACAGTGATGTTCCTTGCGGGGAAATAGTTGCTTTTATCGGTAGTCACGGGGGGTTAGAAATTGCCGTCAATAGTGGTAGCGCCCAAAAGCAATTACACCTAAATATTGGCGATGCGATCGAGGTTAGAATAGATAGGAGACAGTGATCAAAACTGATAACTGACAACTGATAACTGATAACTGATAACTGATATAGCCTTTTAATCAATTTTCATACTAATATCTAACCAAGTAGAACGGGTAACTGGGGCGCTAGTGGAAATATAATCTACTCCTGTTTCGGCCACGTTGCGAATGCGATCGAGGGTAATATTTCCCGATGCTTCTATTTTGGTTTTACTATTAAAATTGCGGATCATCTCCACAGCAGTTTGCATCATCTCTAAATCCATATTATCTAACATAATGATCTCTACCTGCTGCTGCAGAGCTTGATTCACTTCTTCTAATTGACTGGTTTCCACCTCAATTGTGAGAGGATAGGGCATATTTTGCCGTACACGAAGCACTGCTTCCTCAATGCTGCCGGCTGCTTGAATATGATTATCTTTAATCATAATTGCATCATCTAACCCCAAACGATGGTTAATAGCGCCACCGATACCGGAGGCATATTTTTCTAAAATTCGCAATCCGGGGGTAGTTTTGCGAGTATCCACCAATCTTGTCGATAAATCGGCAATTTTCTCCACATATTTGCGAGTTTCACTAGCAATCCCACTCAAGCGCATGGCAAGATTTAAAGCGACTCTTTCCCCGATTAACAGCGCATCGAAGGAACCCTCTATCTCGGCAATAACTTTAGATTTGGGGCAGAATTCCCCCTCGGCAACGGTGGGGGTAAAGTGAATAGTGGGGTTAAGCAGTTGAAAAACTCTTTCAGCTACGGGTAAACCGGCAATAACTCCCGCTTCCTTGGCAATCCAACTAGCTTGACCGATTTTAGCATGACCGAAGAAAATTGCTTGGGTGGTGCGATCGCCTCTACCGAGATCTTCTCGTAACCAGTTTTCTAACAAGGGATCAAGAACTAATAGGGGCGGTAACATAGAATTTATCGAAACAATCGGGACGTATTTATTTTAAGTCTAGGAATGTTTGACATTTTTGTAAACTTTCTTTAATCGAAACTTATCCCCTCATAGATTAACTCGATCGCACAGTGAAAATCGAGACTAGATAGAATAATTTCTTCCCCTTGACTATAAGCGCAGTAAAACCAAATTTTATCTTCACCGCGACGATAAACCTCAACACTGATCGATTCGGGATCGACTAAAACGTATTCTTGTAAACTAGGAATCTGACGATAATATTGTAACTTTTTAGTGCGATCATAGTTTCCTGTACTGGGGGAAAGCACTTCAATAATCACTTGTGGATGTTGAATAAAATTACGAGATTGTCTATCCCTAAAATCGCAACTAATCACCAAATCGGGATAAAAATAACGACTATTATTAGCTTGTACTTTCGCATCAGATACATTGACTCGACAGCCTCGCGGACGGAGATGAAGTCTTAAAGCGGTGTAAAAATTTAGGGTAATATCATTATGAGGCAGACTACCCCCAGTCATGGCGATAATTTCTCCATCAATGTATTCATGGCGCAATTCCTGGGTAGCTTCCCATTCTAGATACTCTTCCGGGGTCATTCTTTCTGGGTATTGAGGTTGAGCGATCATTTTTCTTTTTCCTTGTCAACTAACTAAATTAATATCCCATTTCCTTTTTATGTTATACCATTTTCTCAGCCAAAGATTGAAGAATAGTCATAATTAAGCGGCGACTGATTACCCTAATGATAAGATAGAGAGACAAAGCATTATTGTCGCAGGTCGCTAAGATGACGAAAACAGTTGCCGATATCATGACTCCCAATCCCATCACCGTCACCGCTAACACTTCTCTGTCGGAAGCAGTGAAGATTTTGGCCGAAAAGCGGTTTAGTGGTTTACCTGTGGTGGATGACAATATACGACTGATTGGGGTTATCTCCGAAACTGACCTTATGTGGCAGGAAACGGGAGTAGAAGCTCCTCCTTACATTATGCTCCTCGATAGCGTCATCTATCTACAAAATCCTAGCCGTCACGAGAAATTACTCCATAAAGCTCTCGGTCAAACCGTGGGGGAAGTAATGACCGATAAACCTATTAGTATCACGGCTGATCGCCCTTTGAAAGAAGCGGCCTCGTTAATGTATGATCGTCATGTGCGTCGTTTACCGGTGATTGAGGAAGAAACCCACAAAGTAATTGGTATTGTCACTCGCGGCGATATCATTCGCGATATGGCAAAATCGGAAGCATAATGGCTTTTCTAGGGCAAAAATTAACTAAAAAGTCTTGAACAAATGAATCAATCTCAGGAAACGGTTACTTATTCCCTAGAAACTATCTTGATGCGGATTGAGGGAAAAATCGATTCGTTACAAAAAGATGTGAGGGATTTAAAGGTAGGACAAGCGGTGTTAACGGGAAAAGTTGAGGGAATAGAAAATCGACTAAACTCATTAGAAGGAAACCAAAAATATCAGGTTTGGGCATTAATTGTCCTCTTAGCTGGGGTAATTGTGAAAACTTTTTTTCTGAGCAGTAATCCCTAAATTCTTGCTTCCCTTGCAATTTCTCGGCTCTTCTAGGTTCTGTGTGATAAGTTTAACTTACTATATGATAGATCGATCTTTGTGTCCTTTGTGTCTTTGTGGTTCGTTCCACCCCCTTGCTAGGAGCAATGTATCTTAGAATACATTTTACCCACCAAATCCAAGAGAGCCATTTCTCTAACAACTATCAGGATGAAGCGCCGTCAATTTCTCACTACTACTGCCCTAACTGCTGTTAGTTTTTCCCTAATTCCTAGAAAAGTTGTTAGTAATAATTTTCCTCTAATTAAACCGCCACATCTACAACCGGGGGATGGAGTGGGTATTATTAGTCCGGCGGGGGCAACTTTTAAAGAAGATGATTTGAATATAGTCATTGAGGCTATTAAAGCTTTAAAATTAGTCCCAAAAATTGGTCAACACGCTTTAAATCGTTATGGTTATTTAGCTGGTAAAGATAGGGAGCGAGCGTCGGATATAAATCAATTTTTTGCTGATGATAATATTGCCTTAATTTTACCAATTCGCGGCGGTTGGGGAAGCGCTCGTTTATTACCTTATCTCGACTACGATTTAATTCGTCGTCATCCGAAAATTATCTGTGGTTTTAGTGATATAACTTCTTTATTATTAGCTATTTATGCCAAAACTGGTTTAGTTACTTTCCATGCTCCCAATGGCTTTTCTAGTTGGCGCACTGCTCAAACTGAAAGCTTTCGACAGGTTTTATTTTCTGGGGAAAAGTTAACTTTTAGAAATCTTCCCGATCCCGATGATGCTAATCGTTTAATGCAGGTAAAAAATCGCATTCAAACTATTACTAAAGGTCAAGCAAAAGGTAAATTAATCGGCGGTAATTTAACTACTTTAGCCTCAATAGTTGGCTCTCCCTATCTACCAGATTTTACCGGAGCTATCCTATTTTTAGAAGATATTGGTGAAGATGTTTATGAAATTGATCGCCTGTTAAATCAATTAAAGTTAGCGGGAATTTTCGATAATTTAGCTGGGTTTATCTTCGGTCAATGTAGCAATTGTAGTGCCAATAGTGAGTATGGTTCCTTAACTTTAGAAGAAGTAATCAGAGAATATATCCAACCCTTAAAAATTCCCGCTTGTCTAGGATTAACTATCGGACATTTAGAAATTATTGAAACTATTCCCATCGGTATTGCAGTAGAATTTGATGCTAATCAGGGAACGATTACTATGTTAGAATCGGCGGTTAGTAAACCCTAAAATAGCTGACTGTTGCTATTCGCTTTTTTAACTGATAAAGGAATATTTAGACTGGCGAATTCGGCTCCATCTTATTATTAGATTAAATCCGTTGATTATAGGCCACATATCAGGAGAGGCACTCATGCAAGAGGCAAAAGCTTCCAGAAGCTGATTACTGATTACTGAAAAAGCCGATTACTGTCGCGGTTGTACGGGGAAACCTTGACGCTGCAACACTTCCGCCGCATCTTGGCCCGGTTGATAGTTGATACCGAGGGTAGAGGTGGCCGAATCTTCGATGATTTTGGGAGTGAGGAGAATAATCACCTCCGAGCGACTATTCTGATTAGTCCGACTGCGGAATAAAGCCCCTAAAATGGGAATATCGCCTAAAATCGGCACTTTTGTCTCAGAACTTTGTTGGCGTTCTTGGATAATCCCGGAAAGAATTAAACTCTGTCCATCCCGGAGACGAATTAAACCCGATAATAATTCCCGGGTAATCAAAGGAGTCAATTGGTTGATTGTCGCCCCACCGCTATTAAATGGAATCTGGGGACCTGGTTGGGCAATTGTAGGCGCAACATTTAAACTGATGTAACCATTATCATCAATTTGATTCACATCGACGGTTAAGGTCAGTCCAGCATCACCAAACACAGGAGTTGTAGTTCTCACATTGCCATTGCTATTGGTATCAATTGTTGTTTCAACACTGACCAGCACTTTCTCGGTTAGTTTCACCACTGCCTGTTGACCTTCCTGCACTACCAGCGAGGGATCGGTAAGAATCTTGGCATTTCCTGTCTGAATTGAGGCTTGCAGGGTCATCAGGAATTTTTGGGGATATTGAAATAGGGTCGGCGGTTCGTATTCATACTCTATTATTCCCGTCTCTGGGTCAATATTAACATCACTCAAACCGGGTTGGAAGGGGTTAACAGTGCGACCAAAACTGGGACGAGCATAGGGTGTTGTGCCACCTACAAAGTCATTCGGTCCCTGGTTAACACGGCCAAAGGAAGCGCCATTCTGAACATCAAAAAAAGGTGCTATTTCCCGGTCCGGGTTTGTACTCCCCGATATGATATCGAAAATCGGCACAACAGGCTGTGCAAAAGCCCCCGGTCTGCCTACAGTCTCACTACTGGGTGGGTTGATATTGCCAAAGTTCAGCACCGCCGCCCCTCCATCTTGAACGAAGAAACCATCGTTAAAACCGAAGGAAAAACTACTGCGAAATTCGTCCGTATTGAGCAGGTTGACATCGATAACTTTGACGTTAACCACCACCTGACGGCGACGGGCATCCAGTTGGGTTAATAAGGAGGTGGCGATCTGGACTTGTCGGGGTTCGCCGATTAAATTGATAGAATTAAGGCGCTCGTCGGCGGCAATTCTTAAACCAGTTAAAAGTAGGGCAGCTTTTGAGCCTTCTGTGTTTTGGGGTTTCAGTGGCTCTAGGGTGGGAGGAACATCCCGGCGACCGATTACCCGTTGGGTGAGGGGATCGACGATATCCTCGGTTTTGGTAACCAAACGCTGGTATTCTGCTCCTTGGGTGGCGAGGAAAGTGGCGGCGGCGACGGCTTTAACTTGGTTGAGGCGCAGGGTGCGGCTAATCAGATTACGAGCGCCCTGGGGTAATTGCGCCCCGACAAAGATGGTTTTACCCTGACGGTTGGCCTGGAGTCCGGAAACTAACAACACGGCGTTAAAAATGTTTTCCACCGATTCGTTAGTAAATTCCAAGGAAACTGTCTGAGAAGTGGCGTTAGCTTCCCCCTGGGCGCTGGTGAAAACGACGTTATAACCAGCAATGTTAGCAAGGGTCATTAACACTTCTCTAGCGGAAGCTTCCCGCAGTAAAACACGAGGTACGGTGATATTGCGATCAAATTTGATCTTTTCGGCACTAGCATCGATATTAGAGATGGCAATATCTCCCACTGGTGGGGCGATGGCCCGGGGTAGGGTGGGAGCGCCGGAGGCTTGAGGTATGCCTTGAATGATAATTTCCGGATTGGGGACAAGGGGCGCACTTTGGGCAAGTAGTTTTTCACTGTCTAAAATGCGATCGCTGATTTCCTTTTCTACGGCCGCGCTGGAAGGGACAAGCTGATTTAGCGATTTTTGTAAAGTTTCTTGACTAAACTCTTGCGAAAATTCAATTTTTGATGTAGCAGATTTTAACTCTGAACCATGGAAGGAAATGGCGGTTTCGGCCAAGACGCTCAGGGGAGCCATCAATAAAAACGAGGCAATTGGGGGGATAAACAGGGCATAACGGGACGGATTCACTTTAACTTCACTCCTCAACGATTACGGGATTCAACGGACAAAAAACGCAATACTCACACCGGATTGAAGACTATTATTGGCGCGGACTGGCGGAGGGTTGACCTTCGGCGGGGGGTTGACCTTCAGGAGGTGGGGGTGGTGCTAACTTGGCTAATTCGGTGGCACTGAGAGGAATAATCACATCGAGAATAAAAGTCGTGGTCACGGGTCGATCACCTTGAAGAACGATAGTGGCCTTATTGTTGCCAGTACTAACTACTTTAAACGTCGATCCTTGCTTTTCCATCTGGGTATTGAGACTGTTGAGCAAAATGAGCGGCTGTAATCTTTCTAAATCCCGAATAACCTTTTGAGTGTTAACATAGTTTCCTTGAATCTTGACGTTAAAAGTTTGACGTTTGAGCTTATTATTAACCTCACTACCGAGGGAACCATCGGAGACTACCACCGGTTCTAGTCCTTGGGGTTGAAAACTAACCAGCTTAACATCGCCAGACTTAAATATATTACTAACATCTAAGAGAATAGTGCTTAAGTCCCTTTCTCTAGCAAAAAGCGAGAGTATTTGCTGTTTCATAGCTTTTTGTTGTTGTAACTGACTCTCGATTTTTTGGAATTCTGAAAATTCGAGACGGCTTTTTTGTTGATCTAGCAGTTGTTGTTTGTCGGCGGCATCGGTTTGCAGTTGCTGCAAGGTATCATAAGCGGGCATCACCCAGTTAAAAAGCAGATAGAGGGAGCCAAGTAAACCTAGCATAGCGGCAGCGATGCCACTATTACGGGGAGTAAAATTTATCCCGAAAGCGATAGGATACTCCTGAAATTCCTCTAATTTCAGCTTCTCAAATTCTTCGTTAAAGGTCATGGTTGAATCGCTCCTTGGCTTTTGAGAGTATTAATCCTAGTGATAACTCCGATCGCTCCATTCCTGACCAGATTGGGCAGTTGTTGAGTGGTGGGAGTATCACTTAATTGGGCGGTGATCACAAATTGAACCACTTGGGGGAAAGTAATATTAATATTTTTATACTGATTGTCCACCTCTACGGGTAAATCGGCCAGGGCAGCACTTTCGATCACCGTTTGCTTACCCTGCAAAAAAGGAGAAGCTTGTAGAGTTAAGAGATAATCATTGACTGCTTCGTAATTACTGGCAAAACCACTGATTTTTAAGCGCGTAGCCGAATTGGGTTGCCCTTGATTGGGGTTCGCGGGAACCTCCACCTGTTGCACACTATTTAACTGCACCCTAGGAGGAGTTTGTTGGCGAATTTCTTGGAGAATGGCTGACCAAGGACTAATCTGATTGAATACACCCACCAGAGCTTGATTTTCTGCTTCTACCGCCTTTAGTTCCCCTCTGATGTCTTCTAGTTTTTTACTTTGGACTTGTACTTGACCTAATTCCCCGTCCAATTGCTGAATTTTGGCCTGAGCTTCGCCAGTTTTCCAACCGACGGCTAAACCGAGTAATCCCGTCAGTGCCAATAATCCGGCCCCAACTCCCACACCGATGAACAGGGGTATTTGTTTACTTCGGTCAATAACGGTGGAAACCTCGAAGTTAGAGGCTGTTTGGCTAAGATGGCGATCTTTAAGAAAATTAACGTCAAGACTATACATAATTTCTGTTTATACCGATACTTTTTTGCTAACATTGATTAAGCTAAGACGTATTTTAATCGCTTATTCTTGGATTAGCCGAATTTCCCCCAATCCCTTTACTTTTGCCTCTTGCCTCGTTTCAACAAGCAATTTGAATTAGGAACAGCTTAACATTTCTGTTAATGGGTTAACAATGCACGCTCAAAGAGTCTTTGAACGAGGGTGTATCTACCAGAGCAAGAAGGAATAACCCCGGTACTCCATGAGGATACCTGTCCATTTGTCGCCCATCAATTTCTGATTTAATTACTTTTTTTCCACCCAAATTATCGATTAATTCACCAGTCCGGCTACCTGTCTTTGACCTATAAGCTTCACAACAATTTATAACGGTTTTTTCGTACTCAAATGCCTTAGATCTTAAGAATATTTTAAACTGATACTGTGACCAAGTTAACATCTGTATAACAGACTTTGATTGGATTTTTCTTCCAGACCTTAAGACCATTTCTGATACTTCAAATGTCGGCAATAAAATCCCATCGAAGTTTTCTACTAAGAATCTAGCTACTTTGTGATGTAGTTCATCAACTAGGTTTCTAATTCTTAATCTTAGTCGGTTACAGGTGTTATGATGGCATTTACAGGTTTTGGCTTTAACTTTAGTGGAACGAAAAATTAAGTCATCTAAATGATAGCACAAACGAAGACTTCTAATCACTTTAAAATGAGCGGTAATGTCTTCACTCATTGACAGTCTTGCCCCTTTGAGAGCCAGTTTCAGATCAGACCTATCCATAATATTATCTTAATACTAAAAGTTTTTCTAGTTAAGGAATCTAACCAAATAAAAATGATTTTAATTGTCTCATATTTTTTCAGTGAAATTGAATCAGCAACGATAGATATACATTTCAGGTATAGAAATAGTCAGTTAGTACACAAGCTAAAAGCAAGCTGTGATTGGGTTATAATTTTTGTGTCTATTGTCGATAATATCATCGGGTAATTTTGAGAGGTAGTTCAGCGAGATCAGCCAGGCTGTTGGCCAGGGTTCTTTTTTTGACTTGATTTCCTTCTTGATAGGAATCTGGTCGAAGAACAGCGGGAGGGTAATTACGGTTAGGAACTTTTTCTATATACATGACCTCTATTCTAGCAAATGGGGATAATTCTTGTCCATTAATAAATGTTACAAATTACATGGCTCCATCCAGAAAAGTTAATGGGTATATCCATTGATGGATAAAGATTTTCGGCTATTGTAGTAGATATGTATGGGGGAATTTCAGTAATAAGTCTATGACAAATTGATCTCTAATAACCCCGGTGGTGGTGCAATCTCGATGCGTGCCGCTTTCAGATCCACCAGTGGAACAATTTCTTTGACAAAGGGAACCAGGGCCGTGGCTTTTGAGTCGGAGGAAGGGCTTTTTTTCTTGACAGAGGCGAGATTTGCTTCTAGTTGCACTGCTAAAATGTCATTACCCGCCCACAAAATATCTACTACAACCCCGATTTTTTCTCCTGTCAGGTGATGATAAACCTCCAAGTTTACTAGCTCACTAACATGATATTCATCCGCTTTTAGGCGAGGTTTTTCCAGTTTATTCGCCCATAATTTATATCCGCGCAAAGCTTGGGCCTGTTCCCGATTTTCAACCCCCTCTAACTTGATAACATAAACATTTTTGCCCGGTAGCTCACGTCCCCTGAGCAGAGTAATTTCTCGGATTTCTCCCCCTTGAGTCTCTTGTATCCCCCTAATACCTCGCTTCTGAAAACGTTCGGGAAAATCTGATACCGATAAAACTCGCAATTCTCCCTCCAGTCCCTGGGGTGCTACTATTGTCCCAATTTCTAGCCAATTTTCTTCCATTGTCTCAATATTTTTTGCTATAGCTTTCCCTAGTATATAGCCTTTTTTGTCTCGCTCCTAGATTTTTAAAGTCTTGGTAAGGTAAAATTTTTAGTTGACCTCTACTCCTGACCATTTTTTGACTTTTTACTGGTGGCTTTTGACTGAATTATGACTATTTGGCAAGCGGATTTTTATAAATCTTCATCTTCTCCTTCTCTTAGCACAGTCTGGCAATTGTTAATTTCCGATTCTCTTGGTCATCTTATCTATGAAAATTCCTGTCCCCAATCCCAAGCTAATAGCGACTGGTTAACCCAACAGTTACAGCAAGCTTGTCAAGTCTCCCCCCCAGAAATTATCCAAGTTTTTCGCCCCCAATGCGCCAATTTATTTCTCCTCGCTGGTCAAAATTTACAGATCAAAATTGAGTTAACCCGTCACGTTAACGCTCTGAAAAAACAGCTAGAATTACGGCAAATCCCCATAAATATCGACTCTCCTCCACCGCAACCCCTACCAGACCAATTTTTAGGTCAAGAGTGGCGTTTTGCTCGTTTTCCCGCCGTTGATTTAGTTAACTTTTTTGGCGATCGCAGAATACCGATTCTTTCCCTACCAGAGGCCTTTTCTCCTTTAAAATTAGGTTTAGCCTCCACTTTAATGATCCCCGGTGTGGTTATTACCGGTGGTAAAAAATCTCTTGCCATCGCTCGTTGGTTAGAGGAAATTAACCCGGTATTTATCGATCATATTCCCACAGAAAGGGGGCGATCGGGCGGTTTAGTTTTGGAATCGGGTCTAAATGAACGTTGGATTTTTCTGACCTACGAAGATGAAGAAGTGGCCTTGGCAGCCAATGTTTATCAAGCAACCAAACAGGAAAGCCAAGGTTTGCACTTTCTCCTGATACAACCGGATGATTCTGGTCGCACTTTTACCGGCTTTTGGCTACTGAAACAAGTTTAACCCCCAAGCTGTCCCCAAGAGGCAGAGAATACCCGCTAAACCCGCTAAAGGTTGGTTATAGATACCTTTAACCCAAACTAACCCAGAATCGCTGTAAGACATCAATTCGGCACTGTCTAGCAAAGCTAATCCCCACACCCAACCGCTATGAAGTCCCCAAGCTAATCCTAAACTACCATTATCGATCGCCCGCGCCCAGACCAGAACCATCCCCATCAGAAATAAACCGGGTAGTTGCGGCAGCGTTTGCTGACGTTCCCAAAGCAGATGCAGCAGGGCAAAAATTAGGCTAGAAATGGCTCCCGCCACCCAAAAACCGTATTCTTGGCTTAATTGGCTCAAAAAGATGCCCCTAAAGATTAATTCCTCGGTAATACCCACCCAGAGAGCCACTATCAACAGGGGTAAACTCAAGGCAAAAGCACGACTTAGATTTTTTGGCTGCCAATGTACCCAGGACAAAATCCCCTCCAGAAAAAAAATTATCCCTAATCCCACCACTGCCAAGATTAATCCTTTGGTTAGGGAGATAAATAGGGAAAATGACCAAATTAATCCGTAATTATGGAGGCTGCTCCCCTCTATCTTCAATAATCCCCAGATAACTAAGGGAGCCAAGGCGTAAAGAGAGGCCACTAGGGGCAATTTCTGCTCAGGTTTTGTCCCTTGCAGCGGTTGCCATCCCAAACGACTCCCTAAACCAATGGCAATCGGCAGCCAGAGAATTAACCAGGCTAACAGGAAAATAATAATTTTTATTAAGGCAGCCATGTTCATTGTCAATTAGGTGTCAGAGAAGTGGGGTGTGGGGTGTGGGGTGTGGGAAGAATAAACAAAAATAATCTCCTGAATACTAACTCGGAGTCTCCTGTCTCCTAACACCCATAAAACAAACCCCCTAGGCATAGGATAACTGTGGAACTCTGCTCTGGTAAAGCCTAGCTCCAACAAAAATCCATCCCTAGGGGGTTGCGAAAAAGAAGAAAAAGTGCTTAAGGAAAACCCCTCAAGTTGATAAAAGAGGCGGTCAGGGGTTAGAATTAGGGATAAGAATCTATATTGTCTTCTTAGTCGGTCTTGTCAAAACTAGCCCTTTTGACTGCCGATTTTTTTTGTCCTTATCCCTACTCCGTAACCTATTTAAGCTTCTACCGGTTCTTCTGATTCCGTTTGTTTGAGGTGGATGTGCTTGTAGCCAAGTTTGATTTCAAACTCATCGCCGGGCTGCAAGTTCATTTGTTCGGTATAGGTGGAACCGATGACGATTTGACCATTTTTATGGACACTAACCCGGAAAGTGGGTTCGCGGCCGCGGCCATCTTTAGTGCCTTCGGGATCGAGAGGAACCCCTTTTGCACCTAAAACAGCATCGTAAAAGTCGGTTAAATTGACCCGAACCTGGCCATCTTTACTTTGAGAGTAGTAACCACAACGTTTTGCCGTTTCGCGACGGGGTAAGTGGGATAACTCTTTGACTTTTTGAAGTAGAGCTTTCCCGGTTAGGGGAGTAGGAGAGATGTCACTCATGGTACTTTTTAATGTTCCTTGATTTTTGACTGACTGTCAATTAAGTTTACACTGACAAATTGATCATACCAAAAATCTTGCCAAAAATGTCTAGAGGGGAATAATAAATTTTTTAAAACTGATGGTTCGGTGATGACAATCGTGCTAAGAAGACCCCGGACTAGGTAGTAACTGTAAACCTTGTGGGGGAGAGGAAATTTTTGGACAAGACTCTGGCAATTTTTGGTCGGGTGCGAGGAAAACAGGAGGGAGAAAGTGAGGACATAAAACCGTTTAAGCTATACCTAGCAAGGAATTGAGAAACTATACTTGTGGTTGGAGTTGGCAAAAAACTAATGACCCAGAGCAGTAAATCCGGGGGGATTAAACTGTTTTCGAGCGACTTGCCCATCTATCATTAGGCCTAGATACCCACCCCTTGGCTCAACCGACCGGGGAAAATCTTAAGGATTAATTACCATTACTAGCTCCCCTTTGGCCCGTTAACATCGATTATCCTGAGTATTAGGAGTCCCTCACCCCCGTGCCGAGTATGGAAGTTTCTTTTAAAATTCTGCGTCAACGACCCAACGACACCCCCTACCTAGAAAATTTTACCCTAGAGGTGGAGGCCGGAAATACAATTCTCGACTGCCTTAATCGCATCAAATGGGAACTTGATGGAACTTTGGCCTTTCGTAAAAATTGCCGCAATACAATTTGTGGCAGCTGTGCGATGAAAATTAACGGTCGTTCGGCCTTGGCTTGTCAACAAAATATCGCCAGTGAATTAAACCATTGTAGCCAAAAAGATGCCGGAGAAATTCCCGAAATCACGATCGCCCCTCTGGGGAATTTACTAATTATTCGGGATTTAATCGTCAATATGCAGCCATTTTGGGACGATTTAGAAAAGGTTGAACCTTATATTAGTAGTCAAGCACGCACCATTCCCGAACGAGAATTTCTGCAAACTCCAGAAGAAAGAGCCAATCTCAATCAGATGGGTAACTGCATTATGTGCGGGGCCTGTTATTCGGAATGTAACGCCAAGCAAGTGAATCCTGATTTTGTCGGTCCCCACGCTTTAGCAAAAGCGCAGCGCACCCTAGCAGATTCCCGCGATGGTAATCAGGAAAGTCGCCTAGAACTTTATCATCAAGGCACCGCCGGGGTTTGGGGGTGTACGCGCTGCTATTTCTGTAATGCGGTTTGTCCTATGGAAGTGGCTCCTATGGATCAGATCGGTAAAATTAAACAGGAAATACTCGCTCGCAAGTCGGACGATAGTAGTCGTCCCATTCGTCACCGGAAAGTTTTAGTGGAATTAGTCAAAGCAGGGGGATGGGTTGATGAACGCAAATTCGGCCTCTATGTGCTGGGCAATTATTGGCGCGATTTACAGGGTTTATTAAGTATTGCCCCCTTGGGATTGCGGATGATTGCTAAGGGTAAATTTCCCACTTCCTTTGAAGCTTCCGAGGGAACCGAGGAAGTGAGAGGTTTAATTACTGCCATTCAAAATTCTTCCTCTTGATCACTCTCGATGGTTAGAGTAATTCTGAGATGATTATGATCTATATTCTATTTGACTGGAGAACCCCTTATCATGTTCGATCGAGATAGTATCCGTGGTTTTTCTGCCCTGATTACCCTTGTGGGAGTCGCTTCTAGTTTGGGTTTTAGCTTCAACGCACCGGCTTTCTCCCAAGCTACCTCTAACAATTTACCATTACTCTTAGCCCAAAAAAGCGAAAAGGTGCGAGTAGCGGTTTTAGACTTCGATTATAGCGGTCTCAGTAATCCCCAGTGGTTAACATTTCTCAGTGGTGGAGCCAGTGGTGTCAGTGATATTCTCGTCAACAAATTGGTGGAAAGTGGTCGCTATACAGTCATTGAGCGCAGTCGCATTGATGCCGTCCTCAGAGAACAAAATTTTGGGGCTTCGGGACGGGTAGATGCCGCTACCGCCGCTCAAATCGGGCAAATTTTGGGGGTGGACGTGGTAATTATCGGTTCGATTACCCAATTCGATTTACAAAAAAAACAATCAGGTGGCTCGTTTATTATTTTTAGCACCGCCAAGACAGAAACCGATGCTTTTGTCAAGTTGAATGTCCGGGCAATTAATACCACCACGGCCGAAATTATTACCACCGCTCAGGGAGATGGTAGTGCCAATCAATCCGATGGTTCAACCGTGGTTTTAGGGGTTGGGGGTGGTTCCCAAACCTCCAACGAAGGGAAATTACTCAGTATTGCCACCGATAAGGCAGTGGCGCAGGTGGTGGATAATCTCAATAATAAAGCCGACCAAATCGCCGCTACACCTCGCTCGCTCCCGACTGTCACCGCTTTAGTGGCTGCCGTGGCGGGAAATGAAGTAATTCTCAATAAAGGTACGGGAGAGGGTTATCGTGTTGGTTTACGCATTTCCATCGAAAGGACGACCCAAACGGTCAAGGATCCGCAAACGGGTAAGGTGATCCGTCAGATTACTCAACCGATTGGCACTCTCGAAATTGTCGAAGCTGATGGTCAATCTAGCGTCGGTCGTATCATTACCGGTAATGGTTTTAAAATCGGTGATTTAGCTAAACCGATTCGTTAATTGGGAATTATGAATTGGGGAGGTGGGGAGGGGGGGAGATCGGTAAACTTAAAACTCAAATCTGATAACTGATAACTGATCACTGATCACTGATAAGTGAACACTCACGAAAATTTGAAGTTATGTAAAGGGAACCTGGGGGTCAGGTAAGACAACCGATAAAATTTATGATTGGAATCCCTTGGATATTCCCTAGACCAGAGCGATTAACGAAAACTATCAAACAATGGTACAAGATCAAAAACCCACGGTGATCATTACTGGGACAACTTCTGGAGTCGGTCTCTACGCCGCTAAATCCCTTGCTCAAAGAGGTTGGTTTGTGGTTATGGCCTGTCGGGATATCCCGAAAATGGAACAGGCGGCCAAGGAATTGAACATTCCCCGGGATAACTACTGTATTGAATTTATCGACCTCGGTTCCCTCAATAGCGTCCGGCGCTTCGTTAAAAATTTCCGGGCCTTGGGCCGCTCTCTAACCGCTTTAGTCTGCAATGCCGCTATCTATCTGCCTTTGCTCAAAGAACCCTTAAGAAGTCCCGACGGTTATGAATTGAGCATGGCCACCAATCATTTAGGTCATTTCCTGCTCTCGAATTTGCTCTTGGAAGATCTAAAAAATTCCCCTTCTCCCGACCGCCGTTTAGTCATTCTCGGCACTGTCACCCATAATCCCGATGAATTAGGCGGTAAAATTCCTCCTCGTCCCGATTTGGGCGATTTGGAAGGGTTTGCCAAGGGTTTCAAAGAGCCGATTACTATGGCCGACGGTAAAAAATTTGAATCGGTCAAAGCCTACAAAGATAGTAAGGTGTGTAATGTTCTCACCATGCGGGAACTGCACAAACGCTATCACGAATCCACCGGAATCACTTTTACTTCCCTCTATCCGGGTTGTGTGGCCGATACACCCCTTTTCCGCAATCATTACCCCTTTTTCCAGCAGTTTTTCCCCTGGTTCCAGAAAAATATCACCGGTGGCTATGTTTCCCAAGAATTAGCCGGGGAAAGAGTCGCCATCGTGGTTGCTGACCCCCAATACCGTCAATCTGGTGCTTACTGGAGTTGGGGCAACCGTCAGAAAAAAGAGGGTAAATCTTTTGTACAAAGGGTTTCTCCTCAAGCTCGCGACGAGGAAAGAGGCGAAAAAATGTGGGAATACAGCGCTAAATTAGTCGGATTAGCCTAATTTCCGATTTTGAGACTGAAAAGGGACACAAGATAACTTGTGTCCTTGTGGAAACGGGGAGCGCTGGGACAGGGAGAAACAGTCCATAACTGGGTTTTTAAAGTTTGATTGGCAGTTAATGATATTATTAAAAACCGATTTGGTATTAGGCTCTCGGCTCTTCTGGTTTCTGTGTGGAAACGAGGTCTATACTGATACTTTCTTCCGCAAAATAGCCCTAAAAGTCTTGCCCGATAAGCATTTCACGATTCCATAAGCAAAAATTATCACACAAAGTCGAGAAGAGCCGGCTCTCTTGGATTTGGTGGGTAAAATGTATTCTAAGATACATTCCTCCTAGCGAGGGGCTAGACTAACCACAAAGACACAAAGAACACAAAGATTGATCGATTCTATGTAAGTTAAACTTATCACACAGAACCTAGAAGAGCCATTGTCCAATTGACGAAACGCTCGGCAACCCCAAAGATGGCCTGATCTCTATGCTGTTGCCAGATTTTGTTTAGCTTTCCCGTTTTTTGACTAGAATAACAACGCAACCGATCACCAGCAATCCTGCTAGGGTTGAGGGTTCGGGTACAGTTTCGACGCTAAAGGCGAGAAATTGAGTAAATTGGAACTGGGTAAAGTTATTGTCGCTGACGAGAATTATTGAGCGCTTGCCGTTCGGTAAATAGGGGCCGAAGGTAATCCCCTCCACGTTATCGATGGGGATATTTAACGAGGTCAGATCGAATAATAGGGTTTTCTGGGCGGCCACGATACCCGAAACCCCATTAATACTGGGAAAGGCACTAATATCGGTGGCCCCCTCCAGGGAAACCTCGTAGATTTTCACAGTATAGCCCGTATTCCCCGGTGTTCCCGTCGTTATGGAGAAAGAACGTTCTAGGGAGAGAAAGCGTTTGCCACTATTATCAAGTGCCAGTAAATCGACGAGTCCGTTGACATCGACTGGGCTTGGAATAATCGGGGGAAGGGCGATTGGATCGGTATTGTAGAGGAATTGAGCGATCGGCTGTCCATTAGCGAGATCGTACTGCAATATCCGTGAGGGAGAACCGTTCGTTGGCGTCGCAGCCGGCCCATCCTGCACAAGCGCGTTCTCGGAGGCCGTGAACAGGAATCGCTGATCTGGGGTGGTGGTCAGACTTTCTAGAGCCAGATTATTGCGAACCCCGCTTGTGGTGGGAATCGAGTTCGGCGCGGGGATAAACTGGTTTGGAATCGGTAAAGTATCGTTCTGTTGACCGTTGGCCAGCGCGAATCGATTGACAAAGGGATCGAGAATCTGATTGTTAGAGACCTCCCCTTCGGAGGAAATATACAGATTAGAACCCACGAGCGCGATCCCTTCTGGATCGAGACTCAGCGCGGGGAAAGTTTGCCCGTTAGTCTGTAAAAGTGGGGTAACACCGGTAAAGGTAACGCCGCTATTCGTCCCATTAACATTAAATAGCGTCGGATTGATCGTTGCGGTGTAGAAACGCGCCGGGCCGTTCTGAGAGCGATCGTCCGAGATGATGTAAAAGTTATTACCCGCCGGATCGTAGGTAATGCCCGATAATCCCCCGACCGGAACGGAGACACCGTTCACGGTTCCCGCTGGGCCTGAGGGAATAAACCCCGTGGGAACAATCGATTGACCGAGAAATTGTAAATTTAAAGGCGAAGCTTGAACCGACGAGATAGCGAGGAAACCGACCGTTATGGTTCCGGCGATCCCGATGAAAAAACGAGAGGGGGATTTCATGATTTCTGTCCAAAAAAACATTAGAACTCTTGCAAATTAATTATATGTTACAATCATGTGTTAACTAATTTTTTTGGGAAAATTAGTCGCTTAGTAAACTCGTACTAAATAGGAGCCTGAAGTTTAACTTTTAACCCAAAAATATTTAGATATGCTTTAATCTCTTCGGGTCTAATTCCCCGCCGCTCGCAGGGTATAATAGAAAAATGAGTGAATACATCCATAAGAGCCATAATGTAAGTGTTTTGGGTTCTTCGTTACTTGGTATGATTCGATAGGGGGGCATAAATCGACTAAATCCTTATCTGGCAAGAGACTTAATTGATTAGTTTGCTCTAGAGCAAAAACAATTGACAAAAATCGCTAAATGCCTTTCTATATAGGGGTTACATCCCTTATAACCCCCGTCCCTTGCATAACACAAACCGAAGAACCATAATTACTTGATCGATAAAAATTTTTAAGTCAGAAAATTCAAAAATTGCTGGATGATAAAAGCATTAAACAAATCAATAAAAAATGCCCCCACCAAAGGAACAATAATAAATGCTTGGGGAGAAGCCCCAAAATTTTCCGTTACTGCTGTCATATTGGCGATAGCTGTGGGAGTTGCCCCTAGAGTTAAACCCAAATAACCGGCGCAAACTACTGAAGCATGATAGTTTTTTCCCATTAAGGGAAAGACCAGTAAAACAGTATAAATAATACTGAGTGAGAACTGCACTAATAACAGGATAGCAATCGGTCCGGCCAAATCAATCAATGTCCATAATTGTAAACTCATCAAGGACATAGATAGGAACAAACCGAGACTAACATCAGAAATTAAGGCTAAAGAGGGCGTATTAGCGGGCCAAGGAAAGCGTTTCAACACCAAAGGTATGGTATTAGTCAGGATAATTCCTGCCAATAAACAGGTGACAAAATCAGGCAATTTTAAACCGAGGGTAGTTACCCAGTAGTTAATCTGAATACCCAAACCGATAGTTAAACCAATCACCAAGATTGAATGGAGCATCGTATTGTAATCGATATTAACATTCCTCTGGCTTTGTTTAATTCCCACCGTTAAATCTTGATCTTGATTATTGGCTCGCAGTCGATTTCTCGTAATTAACCATTGAGCCACCGGTCCGCCAATAATTCCCCCTAAAACTAGCCCAAAAGTAGCACTAGCTACACCGATTTCTGATGCTTTGACGATGCCATAATTATCACGAAAAATAGGAGCCCAAGCAATGGCAGTCCCGTGACCGCCACTCAAAGAAACGGAACCAGCAATCAAACCGATGGGTAAATCTAATCCCATCACTTTTGCCACTCCTAGACCGGCTAAATTTTGTAGAATGAGATAAACCACAGCAATTATCAATAAAATTAGCAAGGGTTTCCCCCCTTGCAGCAGGGTTTTTAGTTTTGAGGACAGCCCGATAGTAGTAAAAAAAACGATTAACAGGGCATCCCGAACATTAAGGGTAAATTCAATTTGCCATTTAAAAACAGCAAAAAATAGACCGAAAAATAAGGAAGCCAAGACACCACCAGCAACGGCATCAGGAATGTTATAATATTGTAGAAATTTGATATTTTTGGTTAAATACTTACCGAGATAGAGGACTAGAATAGCAATAATAATTGTCTGGCGTTCGCTAAATTGGTAAATTTCCATTTTCTTAATCTTAGTCCTCCAAGATGGTTTACCTAAGTTTAGTCCTAATTTTCGGTGACAGACTTATCTTTAAGAAAGCCGCAACAAAAAAAGGACACAAGGTAACTTGTGTCCTTCCCGAAGCTAAGAACTTAATTTTTATTTAGCGTCGGAGAATTCCGCATCGATGACATCATCGCCACCACCAGCACCACCAGAGGGGCCATTGTTATCATTGCCACCAGGGGGGTTGCTAGGGGGCGCTTGCTGATACACACTGCTACCGATCGCGTAGAGGGCTTGTTGCAATTCCGGTAGGATGGTTTTGATCTTACCATCATCGTCTTGAGCGATCGCTTCTTTTAGGTCTTTAATCAACCCTTGGGCTTTATTTTTCTCAGATGGGGGAACCTTATCGCCTAACTCTTCCAACTGCTTCTCAGCTTGATAAACCAAGGAATCAGCTTGATTTTTGCGTTCAATGCGTTCGCGACGTTCCTTATCCACCGAGGCGTTCGATTCTGCCTCATTTACCATGCGTTCCACTTCATTTTGGGGCAAGGTAGAAGCGCCGGTGATGCTGATCGATTGTTCTTTTCCTGTACCTTTATCCTTAGCGGTGACATTGAGAATACCGTTAGCATCGATGTCGAAAACCACTTCGATTTGAGGCACACCACGAGGAGCGGGAGGGATGCCATCGAGTCGGAAAGTTCCCAAACTCTTGTTATCTTTGGCCATTTCCCGTTCCCCTTGCAGGACGTGGATTTCCACGTTAGTTTGTCCATCCACTGCCGTGGAGAAAACTTCCGATTTTTTGGTGGGAATAGTGGTGTTGCGGGTAATAATCCGCGTCATCACACCGCCGAGGGTTTCCACACCCAAAGACAGGGGCGAAACATCAAGCAGAAGAATATCTTTGACTTCACCAGCGAGGACACCACCTTGAATAGCGGCACCGACGGCTACCACTTCATCGGGGTTAACGCTTTGGTTAGGATCTTTGCCCAGAACTTTTTTAACTAATTCTTGGACGGCGGGAATCCGGGTTGAACCACCGACGAGAACCACTTCATCGAGGGCAGATTTATCGATTTTGGCATCACGGATGGCGTTTTCGACGGGAATCCGACAGCGATCAATTAAATCGGCGCAAATTTCCTCAAATTTAGCTCTAGTTAAAGTAGTATCTAGGTGTTTTGGTCCTTCGGCGGTAGCGGTGATGAAGGGCAGGTTAATTTCCGCTTGGGTAACGCTAGAAAGCTCAATTTTGGCTTTTTCTGCCGCTTCCGTGAGACGTTGCAAGGCCTGTTTATCTTGGCGGAGATCTATTCCTTCAACTTTTTTGAATTCTCCGGCTAGATAATCGACGATTTTTTTATCGAAGTCATCACCACCGAGATGAGTATCTCCAGAGGTGGCGAGAACTTCAAAGACACCATCACCCACTTCTAGAACCGATACGTCAAAGGTTCCCCCACCCAAGTCAAAAACAAGAATGGTTTCGTTAGCTTTTTTGTCTAATCCGTAGGCAAGAGAGGCGGCGGTGGGTTCGTTGATAATGCGGAGAACTTCAACCCCAGCAATTCTCCCGGCATCTTTGGTGGCTTGACGTTGGGAGTCATTAAAATAAGCGGGTACGGTGATGACTGCTTGGGTAACGGTTTCGCCGAGGTATTTACTGGCATCTTCCACCAGTTTCCGCAGTACCTGGGCGGAAATTTCTTCGGGGGCGAATTGTTTGCCCTGGGCGGGACAGTCTAATTTAACGTTGCCGTTGCCGTCCTGGAGAGTTTTGTAGGATACTTCTGTGGCTTCGTTGGTAACTTCGTTGAATTTCCGGCCGATGAAGCGTTTGACGGAATAAAAGGTATTTTGCGGGTTCATTACCGCTTGACGTTTGGCGATTTGTCCTACTAGGCGATCGCCACTTTTGGCGTAGGCGACGACTGAGGGCGTGGTTCTAAACCCTTCGGCGTTGGCGATAACGGTGGGTTTACCCCCTTCCATAACCGCGACGCAGGAGTTAGTCGTCCCTAAGTCAATTCCAACTACTTTTCCCATAATCTTTGTGCTGCTCCGATACAACTTATAGTGACTTCTAGAATCGGAACTGTACTCGGTTTTTAGGCGATACCCACCCCTATCAGTTCCTTTGTTATCTCTATAGTGCAAAATAACCCCGCTTTCTCGATAGTGTAGGTATCCGAACCTTTTTGGTAGTATTACAGTAGTCGGTAAACCTCCGGTAAAAGTGAAAAATTGTCCTGGAGTCAGTCTGAGCGGGTAATTTAGATAGTCAACAGCTTATCCTCTGTGTTAAAACACGATCGCCGATAACAATTTATCTAAATTTATCTAATTTATCGCAGAATCTCAATTGCGTTATTTTGGTTGTATCGGCTTTTTATTTGATTATTTCATAAAAACTATGACTTACAAAACTCTGGAACTTTCCACCCCGACACCGATTTTATCTTGGGCTGGCCATGAATTGGGACCCCAAGAAACCCAAATGGCTAAAAATGTCGCTTCCCTACCTTTTGTTTATAAACACATTTCTTTAATGCCCGATGTTCACTTGGGGAAAGGTGCTTTAGTCGGTTCGGTGATTGCCACGAAAGATGCCGTAATTCCTGCCGCCGTCGGAGTCGATATCGGTTGCGGCATGGCTGCCCTAAAAATGCCTTTCACTGGTGAACAATTGCAGGGAAAACTTAAAAAAATTCGCCTCGATGTGGAAGAAAATATTCCCGTCGGTTTTGCTGAAAATAAAGAAGTGGATCGGGAAGTGACCAAATGGTCAAAATGGGCGGAATTTAAACAGATTCATCGAGGTGTACAAAACCTAGAGAAAAAAGCCCTTAAACAAATGGGTTCTCTGGGGGGTGGTAATCACTTTATCGAAATTTGTTTAGATACAGAAAATCAAGTTTGGTTAATGCTCCATTCCGGTTCTAGAGGTATTGGTAATCAACTGGCCCAATGTCATATTAATACCGCCAAAGAGTTAGCCAAACTAGCAGAATGTAAATTACCTGACCTCGATCTGGCCTACTTTGTCGCCGGTACAGAAGAATTTGCCGCCTACTGGCATGACCTACAATGGGCCCAGGAATATGCCCGTTATAATCGGGAAATTATGATGGCTAGATTTAAACGCATTGTTGAAAAACATCTAGCGGGAGGCAACCCAACTAAACCCCTCTTAGTAGTTAATTGTCATCACAATTATGCCGAAAAAGAAATTCATTTTGGGGAGGAGGTTTATGTCACTCGAAAAGGAGCCGTTCGCGCCAGAGAAACCGATTATGGTATTATCCCCGGTTCCATGGGAGCGCAATCTTATATTGTTAAAGGTAAAGGAGAACATAATAGCTTCTGTTCCTGTTCCCACGGGGCCGGGCGCTTGATGTCGAGAAATCTGGCTAAAAAAACCTTTACTCTTGATGATTTAATCGCCCAAACCCAAGGGGTTGAATGCCGCAAAGATGAGGGGGTTATTGATGAGATTCCGGGGGCCTATAAACCGATCCAACAGGTGATGAATCAACAGGCGGATCTAGTGGAAATTGTCGCCACTCTCAAGCAGGTGATGTGTGTCAAAGGTTAAAAATCATGGCCAGAGCGATCGATTTTTGCCGTTTTTCTCTAGCATGAAAAAGATAGGAATCGATCGAGGATTATAAGCGATGAGTCTGACTATTGCTGCCCAATTAGCACAAATTCCCGCCCATCATCTCAATATCATGGGCTATGTGGATGAATCCGCCGTTAACGGTCCCGGTTGTCGGGCCGTGGTCTGGGTACAGGGTTGTTCTCGCGAGTGTCGAGGTTGTTTTAATCAAGCTTCCTGGTCCTTCGAGATCAATCAATTAATTACTGTTGAGTCTCTAGCTGCCAAAATTTTGGCTAATCCCCGCAATAGCGGCCTAACTTTCTCCGGGGGTGAACCTTTTTGGCAAGCAAAAGCCTTGACAGAATTGGCTAAATATGTTAAGGAAAAAGGCTTAAATGTGATGTCCTTCACGGGATTTACGATCGAACAATTGCGCTCAACCGAAGCACCGCCCCACTCTCAAGAATTATTGGCCCAGTTAGATATTTTGGTAGATGGGGCCTATGTGGAATCCCTGGCTATTCATTCTCCCGATTCTCCCGTTTCTTCTAGCAATCAACGGATTCATCTCCTCAATCCCGCTCTGGAAGATCAGATTAATTGGGCATCGGATCAAGTAGAAATTCATATTCTCAAAGACGGAACTCGAATTTTTACGGGATTTTGGGGACAGATTATCTCTTGATTGGGCCCAGAATCAGTGAGCAGTCTAGGAATTTAGGATCACAGATCCCCTAACATCAATTCCTCGACTAAATCAAAATTAGCCGTCACCGATTGCACATCATCAAGGGATTCTAGGGTGTCGATTAACTTGAATAAAAAACGGGCCTGCTCTTGATCGCTTACTTCTAGGGTATTAGTGGGAATCCAGCGTAACTCTGCTTCTTTGACCTTAAATCCCGCTGCTTGCAGAACCTTATTCAATCTCTCCAGGTTAGACACCTCAGTAAAAACTTCTGCTCCTTGACCTTCC
This sequence comes from Microcystis sp. LEGE 00066, assembly GCF_015207925.1. Classification (NCBI taxonomy): domain Bacteria; kingdom Bacillati; phylum Cyanobacteriota; class Cyanophyceae; order Chroococcales; family Microcystaceae; genus Microcystis; species Microcystis sp. LEGE 00066. The sequence continues at coordinate 25,667 of NZ_JADEVX010000015.1, forward strand.
TCCTCACTGTCAAAAAACTCGTAGGATTGGGCCTGGCCCTCTAGGGAAGCTTCTAAAAGCTTATCCTCATCAATAGTTCCCTCAAGGCGAATTACCCCCTTATGGTCAAACATCCAGCCCACACAGCCCGTTTCACCTAAATTACCGCCATTTTTGCTAAAAGCCGCCCGCAGATCCGCAGCCGTGCGATTGCGATTATCGGTCAGTGCTTCGATCAGGATCGCCACACCCCCGGGACCATAACCCTCGTAGCGAATTTCCTCAAAAGCTGAGTCATTTTCCCAAGTTCCCGCCCCTTTAGCGATCGCTCTTTCGATATTGTCATTAGGAATACCGGCCGCCTTGGCTTTTTCGATCGCCGTGCGTAGCTGAAAATTGCCCGCCGGATCGGGAACACCGTTACGCGTAGCCACGATAATGTCCCGGGATAACTGGGTGAAAGTTTGCCCTTTTTTGGCATCAACCCGCGCTTTTTGTCGTTTAATATTTGCCCATTTACTATGACCAGCCATATCTATCTAAGATATCCAACATCAAAAATCTAGCAGATCGATCGCTCTTGGTAAATCGGGGGATAATTGTCAACCAGTGCCGGGTAATGATAATAAATCCTGTTGAGAAACTATAGGGGGGCGGGTAGTGCGAGCATTTGTACTACAATTCCCGATAGGCGGTTTAAATCCAGTACAGCTTATTATAGAAAAGGTTGATTGATCAGGTGGCAATATGGCGCAATTTTCTCGCAAAACTCTACTAACCTTGGTTGCTAGTATATTAGTATTATTATTCTCCTTGGCTCCGGCCCAAGCGCTAAGTTATAATAACCGCAATTTGACCGATAACGACTTTGGGGGGCAGGATTTGCGCGATTCCACCTTCGATCACTCCAATCTGCGCGCTAGTAACTTCAGTCATGCCAATCTAGAGGGAGTGCGCTTTTTTTCGGCCAACTTGGAGGGGGCCGACTTTAGCGATGCCAATATGAGAAATGTGGATTTAGAATCGGCCCGTTTAACCAGAGCCAACTTTACCAATGCCGTTCTCGAAGGAGCTTTCGCCACTAACATTTTAATCAAAGGTGCAATTATCGACGGGGCCGATTTTACCGATGCAATTATTCGCTCTGATGTGGAAAAATATCTTTGTGAGATAGCCAAGGGAACTAACCCCATAACTGGCAGAAATACCCGCGATACCCTGTTTTGTCCCTAATCGCGCTGTCATGACCGATCGAATCTAGAGCCAGATCGGCCATAATTGCTGTAAGCTAGTATTCGATTTTTTAACAAAACCTTTAGAATAGACTTTCAAGCCAGTTCGATCGATCAGTCCCCTCTTGGAAAAAGGAAATTGTAACCATCGTGTCCACCAGTACCCTCGGCAATCAAGATAAAGAGCAGCAGTCCAGTAGTTCCCCCGATAGCTTTCTTCAGGGAGTCTCCAGAGTTGCAGGGGGAACCGCTCTCGGCCTGTTGATGGTATCCACCGCCGTGGTGACGGGGGCTGTGGTAGGATTAGCGATTAGTTACCGCAATCTACCCGATGTGAGGATTTTACGCGGTTACGTTCCCACGGAAACCAGTTATATCTACGATGTTAAAGGCAGACCCCTGACCAGCTTACACGGGGAAGCGCATCGGGAAGTGGTGGAACTCGATCAAATTTCTCCCAATCTAAAACGCGCAGTGATGGCGATCGAAGATAGCCATTTTTATCAGCATCGTGGTATTAATCCTAATAGTATCGGTCGGGCAGTAGTGGCTAACTGGAAAAGTGGCGGTGTGGTGGAAGGTGCATCTACCCTTACCATGCAGTTAGTCAAAAATATCTTTCTTTCCCATCAGCGCACCGTTAGCCGTAAATTAGCCGAAGCAGTTCTAGCAATACGAGTAGAACAGGTTTTTAGCAAAAATGACATTCTGGAAATGTACCTCAATAATATCTATTGGGGTCATAATAATTATGGAGTCCAAACCGCTGCTAAAAGTTATTTTAATAAACCCGCCTCCGAGTTAAATTTAGCAGAATCGGCGATGATGGCCGGATTAATCCAAGCGCCGGAGGTTTATAGTCCTTTTAATAATTATAAAACCGCCAAGGAAAGACAGGCACTGGTTCTCAGTCGGATGCGTACCTTGGGTTGGATTACCCCCGCACAGGAAGAGGCCGCTTTAAAGGAACCGCTGAAACTGGGTAAACCCACCGCTTGGCAAGAAAGTAAATTACCCTACGTTACCGATGCAGTGGTGGCAGAATTGCGGCAAAAATTTGGCAAAGAAACCCTAACTAAAGGGGGAATGCGGATTCAAACCACGATCGATCTCGACTTTCAAAACATGGCCGAGTCCACCATCCAACGGGCCTATAATAGCTTGCGTGGTCGCGGTATTCGCACCAAAGACCTACAAATTTCTCTAGTCGCGGTGGATCCCCGCACCCATTTCGTCAAAGCGCTCGTCGGTGGCGTTGATTACAATAAAAGTCAATTAAACCGCGCTATTCAATCCCGTCGTCAACCGGGGTCAGCTTTTAAACCCTTCGTCTATTATACTGCCTTCGCTAGTGGTCGTTTTACCCCTGAAACGGTGGTTAATGATGCTCCTGTCCGTTTTCGCGAGGCCGGCGGCTTCTATAGCCCAAAAAACTACGGTGGCGGCTTTTCTGGTCCGGTTTCCCTGCGTAGCGCTCTGATGCAGTCTCTGAATATTCCCGCGGTTGTTCTCGGTCGTCGTGTCGGGATAAATAAAGTCATTGAAGTCTGTCGTCTGCTGGGTTTCGAGAGTCCTTTAATTGCCGTCACCTCTTTACCTTTGGGTTCCGTGGATGTGACTCCTCTGGAAATGGCGGGAGCTTACGCTACTTTTGCCAGTAATGGCTGGCATTCTGAGCCGACCTTTATCATGCGTGTTACCGATAGCCGGGGTAACGTCATGCTCGATAATACACCCAAACCGAAGCTAGTTTTAGACCCCTGGGCCACCGCTTCTCTCAATTCTGTCCTACAGGGAGTTATTCAAGGGGGAACAGCAACCTCGGCTCAAATCGGTCGTCCGGCAGCGGGAAAAACCGGTACTACCGATAACGAGAAAAATGTCTGGTTTGTCGGTTATGTACCCCAATTAGCCACCGCAGTGTGGATTGGAGATGACCGAAACCGCACTTTAGGCAAAGGTATCACCGGCGGTGGTTTTGCCGCTCCCATTTGGCGCGATTTCATGGCACAAGCGCTTAAAAATGAACGAGTAGAATATTTTCCTTCTCCTTCCAAATTTCGCAAACCAACAGTTAAGTAGATAGTTAATATAATTGGTTTGATCGTAATTTATCGATCGAGTAAAGGTGGCTAGGTTAAAAATGAAACCCACGCTTTGAGCCTTCAGGTTTCCGATTAATAGGCAAGTTACCATGAGTACCATCCAAGTTCAAATTCCCGACTCATTACAGAAAAGTTTAGATGATCTAGCGGCTCGTGATGGAATTTCGATCGATCAATTTATCTCTACTGCGATCGCTGAGAAACTTTCAGCGTTGATGACAGAAAATTACCTAATAGAAAGGACCAAAAGGGGGAGTCGAGAAAAGTATCAGACAATCTTAACAAAAGTTCCCGATGTTGAGCCAGAAGCCTATGACCGGCTGCCGACTATCTGACATATCAATGCACCCGACTTTCTGCTAGACTTTGACAAGGCGGGTGAGTTCAACCGTTAGATCGATAGCGATATACCCATTAAGTTTGTCTATTTCTCGAAGGGATTAGACGAGCAAAAATGGTTAGCTTCGTTGCTGAGTTCCGAGAAATTATCGATGATTGCAAAGGTTAAGAATCGATAAGCGGGAGCGGTCACGAAGTGTTCTAAGCCATGATGCAAGCAGATCGAGGTATAACCAATCATTGCACCCGACTCAATCAAATTGACTAGCTGAGAGACTGTATGTCTGGGAAAAAGTTAGGTATTCATACTACTATCGAAATTGTAGCTTTTCTATCAGCTTTGGCTACAATTATGGGTTTTGTCTATTTTTTCTATGATCGCCACTTTGTAACTTGTAAACCTATGGAGGGATTTTCGTCAAACAGAGACGCTTATTATTCATGTCTTCGTAAACTACTTAAAGAAAATAGGTGGGAGGACGCTAATAGAGAGACTCTAAGACTAATGTTGCAAACGGTCAATAGAGAAGGAGAAGGATTTATAGATACAAAAACTATGAAAGAATTTCCTTGCAAAGATTTGTTGATTATTGAAGATTTGTGGTCAAAAGCAAGTCAAGGCAGATTTGGCTTTGATACTCAGCAAAAAATATGGAAAAGTGAAGGCGGTGAACCCTATTTAACTGATGAGAATTCAGAGGCTTACCATAGGTTTCGCAGTGCAGTGGGATGGAAAAAAGGAAAAGACCCTAACTTTTCTCTGAATGCTCCATATGGCCATTTACCAATATTAGGATCTCATGGAAAAATAGGAGGAATTGCAAACACATATCGAATTGCAGAGTGTCTAGAAAAGAAAGAGTGGGAAGCACCATAACCAAGGTGAGAGCATCTGAAAAGCTATTGACAATTGGCCAATTTTGTGATCTCTGTGGGTATTTCCAGTGATACCGGTCAGTCAGAATAGTTAAGAAGTCGACCCATTTGATTGAGATGGCCAATTCTCATCAAATATACCTGAATGGTCGGTAAGCAACCCACATAAACTTCATTTATAATAAAGTCACAAAAAAAACCTTTGCTTGAACCGATGACGACTTCCTTGACTGAGAGTCTCACCCTTGAAGATTTCCTCAAATTGCCACATTTGGAGGATTCTCCAGCATGGGAATACTTGCATGGAGTCGCAATTCAGAAACCCATGCCTAAGACTCGACACTCTATCCTGCAAAAACGTCTTTTAGCTGCGGTTGACAGCCACACTGTTGATTATACAGCTTTACCTGAGTTGCGATGTACCTTCGGCGGGCGTTCGATCGTTCCTGATGTGGCGGTAATTGCATGGAATCGAATTAACCTCAATCAAGCAGGTGAACCGGAGGACGACTTTAGGGAAGCACCTGATTGGACTATCGAAATTCTTTCACCAGATCAAAAGGTAAACCGTGTAATTGACAACATTTTACATTGTTTAAAACATGGCAGTAAATTAGGATGGATGCTTGATCCAGATGATTATTCTGTTTTAATGTTTACTCCCCAACAAGAGCCAGAAGTTTGCAGAGGGGATCACCAACTTAAGGTAATTGCAGGGGTTCAGTTAACACTGACTCCACAACAAATCTTTGCATGGCTAAAAGTTGGTCAAGCTAGACAAAGTAAGTAGAAGTCTCGGGAAAAGCACGAGGACTAACTTGGTCGTTAGAAGAAATTCAATAATAAACGGATTTAGGATAAAATGTCAAAAATTAAAAGTCCTCTGCGCTATCCGGGGGGGAAATCCCGGGCAATTAAGCAAATTCTGCCGCAAATTCCTGTCAATATTAGGGAATATCGAGAACCTTTTTTTGGTGGTGGTTCTGTGTTTTTTGCTGTTAAGCAACTCTTTGGACAACAAATAAAAACCTATTGGATTAATGACTTAAATTATGATTTATATTGTTTCTGGCAATGCGCTCAAGAAAATATTGATTTATTGGTAGCAAAAATAACAGAAATTAAACAGAAATATGATAGCGGACGAGAATTATTTCAAGATTTGACAAGGGAAGATTTAAAGTTAACCAACTTTGAGAAAGCGGTGCGTTTTTTTATCTTAAATCGGATTACTTTTTCGGGAACAGTGGATTCGGGGGGGTATTCCCAAGCGGCTTTTACCAGTAGATTTACTGATTCATCAATGGCCAGATTAACTCAAATTGCGCCGTTATTAGCATCGGTCAAAATTACTAACCAAGACTACGAAGAATTATTATTTGCTGAGGGAAAAGAAGTTTTTATCTTCCTCGATCCCCCCTACTATAGTGCCACAAAATCCCGTTTGTACGGTGTGAGAGGTAATTTACATACCAGCTTCGATCATCAACGTTTTGCCGATAATATGCGTCAATGTCAGGCTAAATGGTTAATTACCTACGATGATTGTCCAGAGATACGAAAACTCTTTAATTTTGCCCATATTATCGAGTGGAATCTTCAGTATGGCATGAATAATTATAAACAAGGAGCGGCGGCATCTGGTAGGGAATTAATGATCAAAAATTATTAGTGCGATGCCGAAGGCACTGCGTAGCAGTAAGCTAATCTTATAGCGATTGTCCCCAAGACGATAGGAGAGAATTTCCCATCCCTAGTTAGGGTTTGCTGAAAAAGTTTTTCCTGGTGGCAGGGTGTGGGGTTTGGGGTTTTACCCATTTTCAGGTGGTCAATTACCTGATTTTCAGGGAAAAAGTACCTGAATTTTCCCCCCAATCACTCCAAAGGTCGGCACTTTTTGAGGGGAAAAAAGTCCAAAAGTCTTATCCAACAAGGTTTTTAGATTTATTCAGCAGACCCTAATTAAACATTCATATTAGTGTTTTATGTTAAATCTAATGTGTATCGCATAACATCTTCCAATTGCTGTAAATAACTAGAAGAAAGTGTCCCCAACTGTCGTTGAAGTCGTTGTCTATCAATAACAACAATTTGATAACATAAGGCTACTGATTCCTGATTTAAGCCTCCTCGTCCTGCGGGAATAACCATTGTTCCGGGGATTTGTGCGCGACGTAAATTACTGGTTAATGGAATTACAACAACAGTGCTAGTGAAGCGATCAATATTGTTATGTTGGACAATAATAACAGGTCGAATACCAGCTTGTTCTGAACCACGACTCGGATTCAAATCAGCTAGATAAATATCGCCTCGCATTTATTCCTTATTCTCTTGTTCAAGGTGAGATAAATAATCGGGTAAAAAAATACTTTCTGAAAAGCTAATATCCTCTTGAGCAAATTCATTTTGTAACGATTGTGCTTCTGCATCTGAAATATTGTCCCATTTCTGAAAACGTGAATTTCTTTGTAAGGATTTGACAAATTCAAGGACTTTTTGCTGTTTTTGTAGCGGTAAAGTCTTAATACTTTGCAAAATCTGGTCTTGAAGATTATTAATATGGGTGACAGACATTTCAACTTTTACTATATCTACACTAGGCCAACCATTTTACCATAAAAAAACGCTCTTGTTGTCAATTAGTTAGCAACAATTAAATAATAGACAATAAACAATACACAAAAAACACCCCCTCAACTGACTAAATCAAGGGGCATTTATAGTATTTTTAGAAGCAATTTAGCCGACTTTTGTGGTTTCTTTTTCAGTGGATTGGGAGGGTTTTAGTTTGCGCTTGAGGGTTGAAACTGCGCCAAGTGTGCCGAGGGAGAGGAGGAAAGTTATAATTTGAGGAACACTATTAGATATGTAGATATGATTAGATAAGGTACAATGAAAGATGTAGATGCACCTACTTAAGCCATGAAACAAGTTCTCAAAAATATTGAGGTATCAGAGATTCCCACACTAATCGATACATGGATAGATATTCCTGTAAATTAATCGATAGTAAACAATGTTGTGAGTCCCCCATTTGTTCCTATGGAATAATATGTATTGACTGGAACACCATCTAAAGCTGGTATGGCTAAAGAACAACGATGGAAAGTTTTATCAAGAAATCTTTTGTACATACATCTTTTTACCGATTTCACGGGGATCAGGCAACTAACCCTACTGGAAGTTGCACCAGGAATACCTGGCACTATCGAAAATCTGCCATGATCATTTATACACTTATATACTTGACCAGATTGAGCTATTAAAAAGTCTTTGTTTTCACTTAAGTTAAATGTTTTAGCTTGTCGAGACACAGTTAGTCCCAATAAAGTTAATACAGCCGTTATGTATATTACACTTGTTTTCATTAATGTATCTCCTCAAAGTGCGAGCGCTCCCCCTCGCAGCCAGATTAAGCAACAACCCAACACCAAAGGCGGACAAAACAAAAGTACACACTCCCCCCACAACTGTATTAAAAGTTACAATTTAATAAATTTTTATATTTCTCTCTTAATCCCGATAAAGAAACCGCAGAACCAAGTCGGTTGTGAACAGCCCACCGCTTTTACCATTTTTGGTTAGTATCTGGATGTGGTATTATTTGAGGTGTGTTCGGATTATCTGATACTATCAAGGTCTATGACAACTTACTATGAAATCCTCAGCCAAATAGAGAATCTTCCCCTTACGGATAAGTTGCGACTTTTAGAGGATTTAAAAACTATCATCAAGCCGACCGTAGCACCAAAAGATGACGATGAGATCATTCCAGCCGAAGAACTTGCTGAAAGCCAAGCAGCATGGCAAGATTATTTATCCGGTCGAGATACTGGAATCACTTCAACAGAATTAAAATACAAACTATTTGGAGATAAACTTGGCTGATTATATTCTACTTAGACAAGCAGAACGCTACTTAGAAAGGATGCCTAAAAATGATCAAATTCGTCTTCTTGAAGCTTTGGATACTTTGATTTCGGATTCTACAAAATTAGATATTAAACCCCTTTACGGAAGAGATGAACTAAGATTGCGAGTGGGTAAGTATCGAGTGTTGTTTTTTGAAGATAGAGATAACAATCTATAAGTCATTACAACTATTAAACCTCGCGGCGATGTCTATAAATAATACCAGAACTCTTTTCTAGACTGCTGTTTCTCCTTTCGCCATAAAACAGTGATTCACAGAAGAAGGAGTCTCAGGTGTTTTCTTCTGTTTTACTGCTTCTCAGGCTGTATATCCTCATTCCGTGAGATATTGTGACGCGGTATGTCGGATTTGCTGCCTAATTATTGGGAATTAATGAAATCTTGAGGATGAACGATGGTAATATTGGGAATAGGGATAAAGTCATCAGGATTAAAGGTTAATAAATGGGTAATGTTAGAAGCTTTCATAACAGCAAGAAGCCTAATATCATGAGTGCGTTTTCCTTTAATGTTGTAGATGGTGACTAATTGAAACCAAAGGGGAAAAATATCCGGCGTTTCTGCAATTAATGTAAAGTTATCTAATAAATCATTGACATAATTTGTAGCTTGTGCTGGAGTCCAACCTAAACCATTAACATCAAGGGGGCGGGTTGCAACTACCCAAAATTCAATTAAAACTTGAGGAATAATAACACATTCATTAGCTGTTTCAACGATTTGAGTAATTACATTGTTAGCAAAAGAATAAGTTGCTGAAGACGTATCAGCCGCCCGAAGCAAAATGTTAGTATCCAGTAAATATTGAGTCATTAGTCTTCATACATAGTGTCACGGTGTAAAGCTTCATCAGGTAAATTCGCACTTGTTTTAGGAAGTTTAGCGATTACTTTCTGCCATTTTTGAGCTTTTTCCTGGGGAGTGAGACTATAATCTGGGGAAGGGAGGGAAATTCCTGAGGTGAGAGATTCGGTGAAGGATAACACTTCTTGTTGTTTTTCTAAGGGAAGTTTTCTTAGGTTTTTAATGATAACTTGTTCAATGTTCATTTGACTTAGACTAATAGGCAACCATATCAATCATATCTCATGCCGCAATTTCTCTATATTTAATAAATCTTTACATTCTTCTCCCTCATGGCTTACGCTGGTATCTGCACTACTTCCTTGTCAGCATCAGGATTTTCAGTGATTTAGGGATAATAGAAATAATTGAATAGGGCTACATTACCGGAGGAAACCTTAACGAGCATTTTTGATCTACTGCGTCAACTAGCGGATCAGATAGAGTACGCATCGGCAACGGAATGGCAACTTTTTACAGAATATGGGGAAAATGAACGGACATTATCAGAATTAGAAGAATTATCTAATGCCAGAGAGAGGGTAACTAATTCCTACTCCCGAATTAATAATATCCTGCTGAGAATTTTACAAGAGCAGCCGACTCTCTCAAATACGATGCTAGAGATGTTAGAAAGAGCGATTTTGCAAGGAACAGCCAGTGTGGATGCTGTTAGTGCTAGTGTTGATGAAGTAAAGAGGCAATGGAACTTATGATGACTTACCGCACCTCCTATCCCGATGAAGCAACGAGAAAACAATGTCTTGAAAGCTTACGGGAAACTAACCGCCAGATTGAGCTTTGTAATCTTTTTTTAGACGATATACTCGCCCAACTGGAAACAGAATCCCGTCAAAAGAGACGAGAAAGGCTATTGCAAAGAGGGCAAACTATTAAATAGAGGGATGCACAGAAGAAGGAGTTTCAGGTAGTTTCTCTTGTTTTACTCCTTCTCAGGCTGTATATCCTCATTCCGTGAGATATTGTGGCGCAGTATGTCCTATTCGCCTTTGCCTTCTCCCTTGACTGATCCTCAACTCGATCGCCAACTAAATTAAACAGAATTAATATCAACCGACGGGACTCAACTGACCCAATTCCACGCTCACCGCATCAAAGCGATTGTCCCTGGGACGATAGGAGAGAATTTCCAATCCCTACTTAACAATAACGGGTACGGTAGGGATCGAACCTACAACCGTCCGCTTAGAAGGCGGATGCTCTATCCATTGAGCTACGTACCCAGGAAAGCACAATTATAGATTATACTTCCAAAAGTGACAAGTGGTAGGACTAATTTTCGCCGTTGCCCCTCTTTGCCACTGTCCAAGCTTAATGATGATGGTGATGTCCGTGGTGATGATGGTGATCGGAATGAATGTGAGGAATTGTTACAGAACTATTGACAGATAAAGCCTCTTGTGATATCAAAGCTTCGATGTGTTCCTCGGCCCAATCGGCGACCATCTGGCAAAATTCGGGGTTATCGTTGACACAGGCCATCTGCACATAATTAACTTGGTCGTGTTTGCGGCGTAAAGCTTCGATAATATGCTCCACATCCAGCAAAGTTTCGTGATTTTCCGTAGCAAAGCCAATCGGCATGAAAATTAAGGCTTTTGCCCCCAATTCGATTAAATTCTTCGCCGCTAACTCTGCATTCGGTCGCGTCCATTTAATTAAGGGGGTTTGGTGATTTAACCAACCCACAGAAATCAAGGGATAACGATAGATTAATTTTTCCCGGACTAACTCGTATAAAGCTTGACTTTCATCGATTCCCGACGTAAATCCCTTAGCTTCGTGGGGACAACCGTGATTCATTAAAATAATGCCAATTTGCGAGGGAAGACAGCTACTAGCTACCTCGGCAGCGATTTTTTCTTCCACTAACCGCGCCATTAGATCTATATAAGCGGGTTGGTTATAAAACGAGGGAATATAGCGCAATCCTTTAACCCAATGTTCCCGCGTTTGTCCTTGAGCTAAAGCTTTATTAACCTGTTCGATCGCAATGCCACTGGTAAAGATAGAATCAACAACGAGGAGAGGATAGATCAAAATTTTCTCGAATTCCCGCTCGCGGATTTCCGTTAATACCTGTGCCGGTAAAAAAGGCGCACAGAAGTTAAACGCTTTGAATACCTCCACCCGATTACCCCATTTTGCCTGCAAATTGCGCTCGATTTCCTGTCTTTGATGCTCGAAAATGTGGTTATGGGGGGAAATAAAGTGATTATGCTGGTGTTGCCATTCGTGTAGGTCAAATAGGGCCAATAATTTCGCTAGGGGAGGATAAACCCAAGTCGGTACGGGAGCGAACTTAGCCGTCAGCAGATTTAAGGCCTGTTCATTATAGTTGGCGAAGTCCTCATAACTCTCCACTTCCCCGTATCCCATCAATAATACCGCCACTCGATCGCTGTGGTTGTGGGTAGCGGCTAACGGTTGTTGATCTGAAATGGCAACCACGTTTTTAACCCCGATTTTCTAAGTGAAAAACGCTATATCACTGAGATAGTAACGTTTTTCCATCCTATCCCCTCCCACGCGATAGACCGCTAAAAATTTATAACCTCTACAGAATCATACAGATTGCTTATCATCTTCATTAATAAAACGATATGTAAAGAAACTTTAAATAATGTTAAGATCGTTGCAGTCCCACCTATGAGAGATATGACAGCAGGCGTGTTTGGTAGCTTACCTTTTCCCAATCAGAGCGGCGATCAACTCATCAGTAAAGTGGTGAGTGCTGCGATCGCTGCATTATTCAAACGCACAGGCAAGCTGACAGCGACTGTCCGCGCCGAACCCGTAGCCAAATTACTGCAAGGCAGTATCGACGGTTTTGACTTTATCGGTCAGTCGATGCTCATGTACAATGGCCTACGCATCGAAGCCATGGAATTGTATGTGCAAGCGGTGGCGATCGATTTTAGTGCCATTTTTACCGGACAGGTGAAACTCCGTCAACCGACGCGGGCCACTTTGCGGGTAGTTTTAACGGAAGAAGACTTAACCACCTCTTTTAATACACCTTTTATTGTCGAAAAACTGCAAAGATTAGAGTACGAAGGTAAATCAATTCACTGTCAGAACACGGAATTAATTCTCAATGACGATAAAACTTTAACTCTGAAAAGTCTCATCAAATTGGGAGAAGAAGAACCAATTCTTCTAGAAATGACCACTGCTGTGGTTGTGGAAGAACGGCGAAAAATTCAATTTGTTGAGGTGGTTTATCAAGGCGACGAAAGATCGAAAGCTTTAGGAGAAGCTTTAATCAGCCACGTTAACAACCTCATGGATTTAGATAAATTTGCCCTCGATGGTACTCAATTAAGGGTCGATCGACTACGTTTAAAAGATAAACAGATTATCTTTTATGGTATCGCAGATATCGAGCGTTTTCCCAAAAGAAAATAGGCAATCATCAACGGGTCTAAAAATATCAATAGTTTTACAGACTTTATCCTAAAGATGAAGTATAACCTAGTTTGCTATTGACTCCTGAATCCTGACTCCTGAATCCCCAAAACGAAAACTTCTTATCTCACCATTGAGATAACTGCTGTGGCTTTTAATCGTGCTTGTGGCTACAGGGAGGCACAGGATCGTAACCTCCGGGGTGAAAGGGATGACAACGGAGAATACGCTTAATTGCTAACCAAGAACCCCGTAGCACACCAAAGCGATCGATCGCTTCTATGGCATACTGGGAACAGGTGGGTTGAAAACGACAGGAAGGGGGAAATAGCGGCGAAATAAACCGTCTATATCCCTCAATTAAGCCAATAAAAATTCCTTTCATCAATGTCACCTCGATCGCCTAAACTAAATAGATAGTCAATTTTCGCTTTTGCCACGTGGAACTATCCCACTCTCTCCTATTTTCGATCGGTTTAGTCGCCTGTTACCTAGCTGTTCTGATTCTGATCGCTGAAAAATTAAAAAGTGTTTTCAGTACCGATGGCGAAATTACCCGCAAAGTTGTCCACATTGGCACAGGAAACGTCATCCTTTTTGCCTGGTGGTTAAATATCCCCGCTTGGGTGGGAATAAGTGCGGCCATCCTAGCGGCAATTATTGCTATCCTATCCTATTTTTTCCCCATTTTGCCCAGTCTTAATAGTGTTGGTCGCCGCAGTTGGGGAACTTTTTTTTATGCTGTTAGTATCGGTGTTCTTGTGGCTTATTTTTGGCCAATTTCTCACCCCGAATACGCAGCAATGGGTATTTTAATTATGGCTTTAGGAGACGGATTAGCAGCCCTAGTGGGACAAAATTTCGGTCAACATCCCTACAAAATTTTCGGCAGTGGCAAAAGTCTGGAAGGTTCCCTGACTATGTTAGGAGTCAGCTTTCTAGTCAGCTTGATTATTTTATCTTTTATTAATGGCATAAATCCGCCAATTATTTTAGTATCTTTATTGACAGCGATCGGAGCTACTATTCTAGAAACTTTCTCGAAACTGGGTATAGATAATCTCACTGTACCCGTTGGTAGCGCCGCCATTGCCTATTTTCTTACTCAAATTTTCATCTCAAGCTAGTCTATCTCAGCTTATTCACAAGGGACGAATCTAAAACCTCATTGGTTAAGCTAAGTAGGGAGGCACAATTATTTGTTAGGATGGGTTAGTGGTAGCGTAACATGATCGGGTGTTGGGTTTCATGCTTCAACCCAACCTACGTTCTATGTTAGCTGATAACTGATAACTGATAACTGATATGACCTTTACTATCACTCAAAACCAAAATCAATATCTTACCTATTGTCTCAAGGATGAAGAGGCTGACGCTTATCTGGAAGTGGTTCCCGCTAGAGGAGGAATCATCAACCGTTGGCAAATTTGCGGAGAAGATATTTTCTATCTGGACAGAGAAAGATTCAAAGATCCTAACCTCAGCGTCCGCGGAGGAGTCCCGATTTTATTCCCTATCTGTGGTAACTTACCCGATAATACCTATCAATACCAAGGCCGAAACTATAGCCTCAAACAACACGGATTTGCTCGTGATTTACCTTGGCAAGTCAGCAAACAAAGCAGCGAAACCGCCGCTAGTTTAACCCTAGAATTAAACAGTAATGAAGCCACTCGTCAAGTCTATCCCTTTGATTTTCAATTAATTTTTACCTATCAACTGCAAGGAAACAGCCTCAGAATTCACCAAAAAGTAATCAATCTTTCCCCCGAAAAAATGCCCTTTTCTATCGGCTTCCATCCCTATTTTCAAGTCACCGATAAAACCCGATTGTCCTTTGATATTCCCTCCTCCCAATACCTCGACCAACGCACGAAAACCTTCCATTACTACTCTGGTAACTTTGACTTTAATCTCGAAGAAATTGATGCCGCTTTTCCGCAAATTACGCGCCATCAAAGTGGTTTTAGTGATTCTTATCATCAGCGCCAAATTGTCCTCAGTTACGACGATCTCTATACAACTATAGTTTTTTGGACCCTGAAAGATAAAAATTATATCTGTCTCGAACCTTGGAGCGCTCCCCGCAACGCCCTTAACACAGGCGAACATTTGACCTACTTAGAGCCCCAGAGCAGCCGCGAGGCGATCGTGAAAATGCGAGTCAATCAAATTTAAATTACCCCTTGACTTAGCCTCGATAAGATGTTATACTGATGAATCGTGTGCAGAACACGAAACGGGTCGCTAGCTCAGCGGTAGAGCACTCGGCTTTTAACCGATTGGTCTTGGGTTCGAATCCCAGGCGACCCATAAAAACTTACTGATACAGAAAGATCGACTTGTCTTCCCCTGTCTATGGATTAGCTTTGCATACCAGCAGTCCCCAACTGGGACTGGCCCTCTCTAATTTCAGTGATGATAGTCGTCAACAAACTTGGGACTTAGACAGGGACTTATCGAACCTATTCCACCCCTATCTAAAACAGTTCCTAGCCCCGCAAAAATGGGCAGATTTAGCCTTTCTAGCCACTGCTAGCGGTCCGGGGAGCTTTACCAGTACCCGCATCGGTATAGTCACCGGTAGAACCCTAGCACAACAATTACAGCTACCGATTTTTACCGTCTCCAGTTTAGCGGCCTTTGCTTGGTCACAACGGGATTTTTACCCCCTTGATACCTATCTAGCCCTAGAAATGCCCGCCACTAGGGGACAATTGTATGTGGGCATCTATCGGGGTAATCGGGTTTATTTAGCTGATAGCCTGATGACTCCAGAACAATGGCAGCAGACCTTAGAAAACTTAACCATTCCCTATCAAAGATTAGCCACACCCAACTATTTAGGCATAAATGCCCCCGCTATCCTCGATTTAGCCCATTTAGATTGGCAAACGGGAAAACGCCCCCATTGGTCGGAGGCGCTACCATTTTACGCGATGTGATTGGGGTTTGCGGCAAAAAGTTTCTCGTGGGGTGTGGGGTGTAGGGTTTTACCCATTTTCAGGGGGTCAATTACCTAATTTTCGGGGAAAAAGTACCTGAATTTTCCCCCTGATCACTCCCACGCCTGGCACTTTTGGATTTCAAAAAGGTCTAAAAGTCTTACCCAACAACCCACATTCCGCACCCTAAGTGTCACAACGTCTCAAAAGAGGAAGGAGCGTGAGTCAAAATACTTATCTAGAGGAGTGAGTTGGCGGCAAGCTGCCGGCAACTAAGCCGAAAATTTCAGGGTTCCCCCAGTAATTCTCAATAAACAGTGCTTGTTGATAATAGACCTCTTGCATAATTTTTTTATAGTATGATATAAAGTTTTGCTTTTTTCTCAATTCTTAGATTGAAGTGGAAAAAAGAATAAAATCGGTGTGTATAAACAAACATATAGAAAGATGGTAGAATCAGTAAAAAGTGTTGAAGCCGACTCTAATTCACCATCTAAAAGGGGACCGAAACCTAAACTATCTATAGAAGAACAAGTTTTAGTAACGTTAGAATATTGGCGAGAATATAGAACATATTTTCACATTGGTACAAGCTGGGAACTATCAGAATCAACTATATGTCGGATTGTA
>NZ_JADEVX010000154.1:0-10559 GCF_015207925.1 Microcystis sp. LEGE 00066
TTCCTTATGAATGGGCAATGACACAAAATAATCTGGGCAATGCTTATAGTGATCGTATCAGAGGGGAAAAGGCAGAAAATTTAGAGTTAGCTATTGTTGCTTATAACCTGTCATTAGAAGTATATACTCGTGATAGCTTTCCTTCTGAATGGGCAATGACACAAAATAATCTGGGCAATGCTTATAGTGATCGTATCAGAGGGGAAAAGGCAGAAAATTTAGAGTTAGCTATTTTTGCTTTAAACCAGTCTTTAGAAGTATATACCCGTGATAGCTTTCCTTATGAATGGGCAATGACACAAAATAATCTGGGCAATGCTTATAGTGATCGTATCAGAGGGGAAAAGGCAGAAAATTTAGAGTTAGCTATTTTTGCTTTAAACCAGTCTTTAGAAGTAATAACCCCGACTGCTTATCCCATAGACTGTTTACAAACAGGACGAAACTTAGGGAATGCTGCTAACCTAATCGAAGACTGGGAAACCGCTATCAAAGGCTACAATTTAGCCATCGAAGCGTCAGAAATCATCCTACTAGAAGCATTAAACCCCCAACAACAACAAGAAATCCTCTCAGCCGCTATAGACCTTTATTATGGTATAGTTCAATTCTATCTCAACCTCAATAAACCAGATCGCGCTTTAGAATACGTTGAACGTAGCAAAACTCGCTATCTAGTCCAATTGCTTACGGAACGAGATATCTATCCTAAAGGTAATATCCCCCAAATAATTATTACCGAATTAGATCGCCTCCGTCGTGCCATTATTGGCGAAGAACAACAGTTAGCCATCCAAGAACAAACCCGCAATCGGGGAGAAATTTTAACCCTAGATCAACAAAGACAACCCATCTTAAATGACTATACTCACCTCAATCAATTAAAACAAGAATTAAATCAACTAATTGACCGAGAAATCACCCCCATAGACCCCACTTTTAGCTTAACTCAAAAGGTTGAAAGTATTCCTCTAAGTGAGATTCAATCCTTAATTGATCAAGATACTGCCATCTTAGAATGGTATATTGCAGGGGATAGTATTATGGCGTTTATTGTTACTAATGAGGGTTTGATCCCCCCTAACCCCCCTTCAAAAGGGGGGAATAGTGAGGTGAAAGGGGTTAAAGTTTGGCAATGTTCAGCAGAAGATCGAGAAAAATTGATTGATTTTATTAAAGATTATCGTGACGCTTATGAAAATAATAAAACCGAGTGGATTAATAATCTTAATGACTATTTAAATCAACTATCAGAAATTCTCCAGATTGATGAACTTTTAGAACTGATCCCTAAATCTTGCTCTCGTCTCATCCTAATTCCCCATTGGTTTTTACATATTATTACCCTTCATTGTTTACCCCTAAAAGATGGACAATTTCTCTATCAACGCTTTTCTAATGGTGTAGGATACGTTCCCAGTTGCCAACTCTTAAAACTGGTAAAATTATCACAGCGAGAAAACTTTACTCGTCTTTTTGCCATTAAAAATCCCACCAGAAAAGACCTAAAACCACTCTTAGGAGCAAATCTAGAAATCGAGAGAATTAGTCAAGGATTTGCTGCTGAAAAAACTATTATTATTGGTGAATCAGAAGCATCAAAACAAACCCTAGAAAACCGTCGTCAAGAATTACAAGCATCCCATTGTCTTCACTTTTCCTGTCATGGTAAATTTGATAATGAATCCCCTAGAGATTCTGCTTTAATGTTAGCAGATCCAGACGGTAACTTAGGAGAATCAGCTAACCTAACCCTAGCAGAAGTATTTGAAAAATTTGATTTAAGACAATGCCGTTTAGCAACTTTGTTTTGTGATGAAAGTGGTATAATCGAAAGTAATGCTAATAGTATTAGTGATGAATATGTAGGTTTACCGAGTGGTTTTCTATTTGCAGGTAGTTCTAGTGTAGTTAGTACCCTTTGGACAGTAGATCCCCTAGCAACTACGTTATTTATGACTAAATTTTATCACGATCTTAAACGAATTTCTATCCAAGATCAAGGGAGTATTGCCATTGTTTTAAATAATACACAAACATGGTTAAGAACATTGAACAGTAAAAAATTAGCCAGAATTAAAGATAGTCAAAAATTCCAACAATTACTCGATCGAGTCTTTGAGAGTAAACGGGATAGAAGAAAATTCCAAGACTTATTAGAAGCTGCGGTTAAACGTGAACCCTATCCCTTTGCCAATCCCTATTATTGGACGGCATTTATCGCAACAGGGGTTTAATCTATTGTTCCTTGAGAATACAATTAAGTTGAGGTATTCTCCCCCCTTTTTAAGGGGAGTTGGGGGGGATCACTTTGATTTAAGAATCAGAACAATTTTGACAAAATTTATCCAGTCCCTGATCTATAATATAAACAGCAACGATAGCCGATAAAATTTCCGCAACTTGCGGAGGACACATCAAATATCCTACAATAATACCTGTTAGAGTAGGAATAAGTGCGGGTAAATATTTTTCTCGCAACTTCGGTTGACAAATAGAATCACGACATTTATTAAGAACAATAACAAACCAACGAAAATCCGCATTATCTTCTACCCCTTCAATACCGTTACGAGTGGCAATAGACTCAGCAGCATCTGCTAAATCTCCCTCCCATTCCTCAATAACATCAAGTGCAATTAAAGCGTTCTCATTATCCGCAAATTGAATACGGTACTGAGCAATTTTGTCCAGTGTTAACTGCGTTGTGTCTGACATAATATGATTCTTAAAGCTAAAACCAATTTTTTCCCATTATCTCACCTTATTAGCTCCTAATCCCACCAAATGCCGTGAGGACAATCCTTCGCTTTAGCTTGTCCGCGACTTTATAATCGTCTCGTCGCTAACGGTTTTGACTTTACCGATGACAAGTTAATCCGGTCAAGATTAGCTTAGAAGACTAAGAAGAAGCGAATTTTTGGGGGTGATAATTTACTTTTGTCAAAAATCATTACATATTCGCAACAAAATACACTTTTTTGAGCAAACTAATATACCCTACTTAGACAAGGCGATCAATTATTTTGTCCCAAGAATTACGCGCTAAACTTATCTCCTGTTATCCCGAAAGTCAGGAAAAAGAGGAAGTCTTAATGAAGATGATTTCTGAAAGTTAATTAATCGAGGATGGGGAGAGGTTGCTAACGGTCAATATTGCCACCTGAATAGCTTTTTCGATGGCTTGTTGTTTGCTTTCTAAACTAATCCCTTCCTCTTTACTTCTTGCGGCAATCACAGCACAAACACAAGCGGAAGTAAATCCATAAACCCCCGCCATTTTAAATAAAGTTCCCGCTTCCATTTCATAATTGAGAATATTTAAACGTCGATATTCTTCCGTAATTCCCTCTAAGTGACGCTGAAGATAAGGGTTAGCAGAAGACACAATTCTTTCCTGTCCTTCATAAAAACTATCCACAGAAGCGGTAATACCTACATGATAATTTACTCCCAAAAATTGAGCCGATTTGACTAGAGCAACTGTCAAAAAAGGATCCGCCGATGCGGGATATTCCGGAGGAGCAATATCATTAGCTGCACCTTGCCTACATAAAGCCGCTTGCGAGATAATAATATCACCAATTTTTATTCTATTTTGAATTGCGCCACAAGTACCAATACGAATAATAGTTTTAATTCCCACCTGTATTAATTCATTAACCACAATACTCAAAGATGGCGCACCCATGCCACTGGTAGCCAGAAGAATTGGGGTAGAATTATCTAGATAGCCAAGATAACTATTTAATCCGCGATAATCCGATAGTAAACGTGCATTTTGTAAATAAGTTTCAGCAATATAGCGCGAGCGTTCTGGTTCCCCCGATAATAGGGTGATAGTCGGTTTTACTGTGCCTAAATCCTCACTGCTAAAGTTGAGATGATAGGGTTTTTGGTGAGATAAGTTATTGGACATTGAAGTGAACTAAATACTGAAAAAAGGTAAGGAATTGATTTTCCTTACCTAAGAATTGTACACTTTTGACAACAGAATTACACTTTTGCTGACTCTTTAACTAACTTGTCCCAACCCAATTCCTTGAGGTTATTGTTGCGACGCAGGGGACGAGTAGCTAACTCTAAAATATCTCGCGCATTGGTAAAACCATGAATTTGAGCAAATGTAAATTCTACCGACCATTTAGTGTTAATTCCCCGCGCTTCTAAGGGATTTGCATGGGCCATTCCTGTAATCACTAAATCGGGTTTTAACTCGTAAATGCGCTGAATCTGATTGTAGTTATCAGGTTTTTCGATAATTTTCGGGATGGGAACACCCATATCATTACAGGTTTTTTCTAGTAATGCTAATTCGGCCGCTTGGTAGCGTTTATCCATGTAGGGAATACCGATTTCATCACAAGTCATCCCGCAACGAATTAGGAAACGTGCCAGAGAAATTTCTAGTAAATTATCCCCCATAAAGAAGACCGATTTACCGCGCACAAGTTGCAGATAATCCTCTAAACTTTCCCAAATTTTTGCCTCTCTTTCTTCTAATCCCTGGGGTTGTACTCCCAAAACCGAACAGATTTTTTCTATCCAAGCGCGGGTTCCATCTGGACCGATGGGAAAAGGTGCGCCAATTAATTTACACTTACGACGACGCATTAAAGTGGTGGCAGTTCGTGATAGAAAAGGATTGACACCAGCCACATAATAACCTTCTTCAATTACCGGTAATTCAGTAAAGCGTTTGGCCGGCAACCAACCATCTATTTTAACTCCTTGTTTTTTCAATTCTAGGGTTAAATTAGTCACAATCGGGTCGGGAACGGAACCAAATAAAACTAAAGGAGGATGGTCTTTATATTCCGATTCTTCCTGTTTAATTTCTTCTTTTTTCCGTCCAAAAGTTAAGAGTTTCTGGATAGCATTCCGTTCTTCTTTTTCATCTTCATGCTTAACTTTTTCGGGACATTTATGCACCATAGAAGCGAGGACGGTATCTTCTCCTTGGGTAAAGGCATAATCTAAACCATTAGCGCGTGCTGTCACGATAGGAATACCGATTTCTGACTCTAGTTTCGGTGCTAATCCTTCTAAGTCCATTTTGATGATTTCGGTGGTACAAGTACCGATAAAAACGATAACGCTAGGGTTTCTATCTCGTTTAATTTGTAAGCAGAGGCGTTTTAGTTCTTCGTAGTCTTTTAGTTGAGCGGAAATATCCCCTTCTTCTAATTCGGCCATAGCATAACGTGGTTCGGCGAAAATCATGACACCCATGGCATTTTGCAGGAAGTAACCACAGGTTTTTGTGCCGATAACAAGGAAGAAACTATCTTCGATTTTTTGGTATAACCAAGCAACACAGCTAATCGGACAAAAGGTGTGATAGTTGCCAGTTTCACAATCAAATTGTAAAGCGCTCGGTTCTTGAGTGGCAGTCATGTTTTTAGGTTCTCCCTTAACTTGGTTTATTTTGGTTTTCTCGTTTTATCTATTCTCTAATCTTTTGTAGTTCACTATCTTCTGATGGATTAAAAATTTCTAGTTTCTTCTTCTGACGGATCAAAATTCAATCTTCAGACTTCTACCAGTTTGTCCCCATCGGAATTAAGCTGACAAAAGAAATACATACATACTGATAACTTAAGTTCTAAAGCTGCATCGAGTTGGGTGGTGGGACCGTGGGTAGGGTGGGTTAGGCGACGATAATTTAGGCTATTAACTAATAAGTTAATTATACGCCGTAACCCACCCAGAAAAAGAGTTTATTGGTGGTTATTGGTGGGTTCCGCTGTCCCTAACCCACCCGACAAAATAATCTAAACCATCATTAGATCTAATTCCGCCTCGGCGTTAACTTTGGGTTTATCAGCATTAAGATAGAAATCCGATAATAAAGTGAATAATTCCCGGTCGGCAGATTCTTTGGGAATAACTCCTTCTGGTTTGGCTAAAATCTGATCGGCAATGTTGAGATAATAGTCACAAACATAACTTAACATCGGATCCTTGTCGGCCATTTCAAAGAGAGTTTGACCTTTAACTCTGGAGACGCGAATATCTTCAATTAAGGGTAAAACTTCTAACACTGGCATGGGAACATGATCTACATATTTATTAATTAAATCGCGTTTTGAGGTGCGATTACCAATTAATCCGGCTAGTCGCAGGGGATGGGTGCGCGCTTTTTCCCGGACGGAAGCGGCGATGCGATTGGCGGCAAAAAGAGCATCAAAGCCGTTATCTGTGACAATTATGCAGTAATCGGCGTAATTTAAGGGTGCGGCAAATCCTCCACAGACCACATCCCCCAAAACATCGAACAAAATCACGTCAAATTCATCAAAAGCGTTCAATTCTTTTAATAATTTCACCGTTTCCCCGACGACGTAACCGCCACAACCAGCGCCGGCCGGGGGTCCCCCCGCTTCTACGCATTTGACTCCACCGTAACCTTCATAGATAACGTCTTCGGGCCAGATGTCTTCGTAGTGAAAATCTTTTTCTTGTAGGGTATCGATGATTGTGGGAATAAGAAAGCCTGTCAGGGTGAAAGTGCTATCATGCTTGGGGTCACAGCCTATTTGTAGGACTTTTTTGCCTCTTTTGGCTAAAGCAGCCGAAATATTACAGCTTGTTGTCGATTTACCGATGCCACCTTTTCCGTAGACTGCGAGTGTTAAAGGCATGGAAGTTCTCCTAAATGTACGCTTGAATGGTGAGTTTGTTTATCAGTGCTTCGATCGCAATTATTGACCATCTCCCCGCCCCTTGGCAAGAGGCTCAATTTTTATATGCTATAGCTAGAGTGAGATTAAACGCGCAAAAACTAGAAAGATAATTTTTTAGAGCTTATAAAGTCTCTGAAATCTGCAAAAATTTATAAAAACAGCTTTGTTTATACATTTACTTTAAATACAAACAATAAACAAAAAACCGCCAAAGCTTTACAAAAACTCGATAAACAGGGTTTTACCGTGCCAAACCCAGACAAAAAAGGTCAAGATAGAGGCAGTCTAGAGACTGATGTCAGATTTTCGTGAATAATCATTACAATTTTCCCCGGCAGATTAAATAAATCGATCCTGAGAAGGATGCTGAAAAAAGCTGTAGTACAATTAGAACAAAGTACCTGTAGGGTTTCCCATGCGAGTTAAGCAAAAAACGCTGACTACACTCTTATTAGAGAATAAAGCTCCTAAATATCGTCCTTTTCTGGCGTTTTTTCTCGCTGGGTTTCCCTTGCTCTTTTTAGCCTATGTAGTTTTTTCCCAGCGCGCTTATCTCGACTGCATTCGGTTAGGTACAAAAAGGATAGATTGTCAATATGTCCAAGAGTATAATTTTCCTATTTCTAGTCGGGAAAATTTTTCTTTAACTCACATTAAAGCTACGGCTGTCTATCAGGAAGTTTTTATCAGTGTTGAGCGGGAAAAAACTGTTAATAACACGGTTTTATTCGTCGGAAAAAATAACCATCTCTATATCGATAATTTTCGAGATGTGCAGTCAGCTAGTGATTTCAAAACTCGATTTGAGAATTTTGTGAATAGATATCAATCTCAGGAAATTATTGCCAAAAGTCCCCTAGATACCTTGTCAGCAGTGCTAGAACAGAATGATAATTATCGATGCTATCTCTGGGGTATGTTATGCTTATTGTTTGGTCTATTGTTACTTTATGATGCCAGCTATTGGGAGAGTTATGTCTTTAATCAGGGTACCGCCACCCTAACCCGTAGGCGACAACATTTAATTTTTAGAAGTGAAAGTGATTATCTTCTAAAGAGAATTGTTGAGGCAAAGATAGAAGATTACAATGGCTTTTTAGAGTCTAATTACCGAGGGATTATTTTAATCTTATCCAACGGGGAAAAAATTATTCTCAATCGCCGGTTACTGGAATCTATAAGTAACGGAAAAAGGGAAGAAAAAATCCTGGCAATGATTGCCGAAAAGTTAAACTCAACTCAAGAAGACCTGTTAATCTAAGTAAATGCGCTCAAATTCTAGTTATTTAAAGTCTCTTTTTTTTGGTTTCCTATTAGTGACTGTGTTAGTTTATATATTGCGCGGCATGGGAATATTGTCTTTTTTACCCGGAGGATTAATTTTGTTATTAATTCTCTCTTCCGTGGTGACGGGAATCCTCTACGGAATCGATAAAACCCGCCGTTTTTAGGAAAATATTGGCTCTTCCTTTCAGACAGAAACGAGAGGGCTGCATCTCATTTTTGTAAATCTACTAAGTTGGGATTTTTAGGGGGAAACTCTCTGCTAAAGTCGGGCGTTACTTTCGATTTTTTCCCTCAATATACCTCTTGCATAAATCCGAAAACAAACGATAGAAACAATAATGGGAGGGACTTTCAGTTAATTATTTATTAGTAGTTGATAATCTTCAAAAATGTTGCTGTACAAGGATCGACTTAAGACTTTTGCAAGAGGTCTAATGACACTATCTCTAAAATAATAAATCAACAAAACTCCAGCATTATTCTTAGGTCTGAGCAGACGACCTTAGCGAATAATCAAGCTCATCTCATTGAGTATACTTGGCAAGATGATCTAGGTTTTCAGTTGAAATCTTTACAGTTCTTAATGATAAAAGGAGAAAAAATTTACAGAATAACCTACACGGCGGAAAATAAAGAATTTCCTGAGTTTTTGCCGCTTGTAACAAAGGTTATGATTAATTCATTCCAAGTTGAACTAAATCCAAATCTCTAGCAAAATATGAGGAGAAAAATCAATTTTGATAACAGGTCTACAGATTGAGAGAGAAATTTATACTCTTCCACCTAGAAGCTCATTAATTCTGTCAATCGCATCTTGGTAATCTTCTTTTCTATTTTGTTGTTTATAAAGTTCTGCTGCTTTTTTAAAATCTTCTAAGGCTTTTGGTTTTTCTCCGAGATCTCTATATGAAAGCCCGCGGACGACAAGTTAAGACAAAATATTTGTTACCTTGTCGGTCAAAAATCACCCCAGAGCCAGTTCCTGCACCGTCAATTTTTACCGTAATTTCTTCAGCAATAACTTGAATCTCTTGAAGTGTCAACGCTATAGCAAGCTGAGGTTGCACTAGACAAACCACTGCCCCAATTAGTGCGACTGGAATTTGATAGGAAAATTTCATCATTATCATATTTCTTTTGAAGAATTACTACTGCTTGTGGGTTCTGAGTGCTGGAAGTCCTAACTGTTTGAAGGTTTCAATGGGGATTCCCCAACTATATTGGCTCATTTTCTTATGTTGATCTGGTGTTGCTTCAGAATTATCTGTAAATTCATAGGGAATATCCCAGAGAGGTTCTGCGTGCATTCCATTAATAGCAATAACTTCACCCCGATGATTGAATAGTGGCCCCCCGCTCATTCCTTTTTCAATTACATTAGTATAGCCAATTTGATAGCCACCTTTTAAGGGCTTACTTAGTATCTGCGTGACTTTCCCGCTGGTAAAAACAAAGCCAGTATTATAGTCTGTAATGGACGGTGAGATTGGCCTTGTAGATGATTCTACTGACAAGGGAAACCCTGCAGCAAACACCTCTTCTCCCACTATCGCAGGATCACCAAAAGACGCTACTTTATATACAACCTTAAAGCTACGAAACTGCAACAAAGCCAAATCATTACCCTTAAATGATACAGACTGGAATAAATTAGCTAAATAAACATGGCCATCTGAAGTCTGAATATGATATGGGGGAGTACCAGATCTCAGGACATGGGCATTAGTCAGAACTGTATAAACTGTTCCCTGACGGTTTGCTAGGAATCCCGCCCCTATGACTTCTCTTGAGAGAATTCTGACTGTGATAGACTGAGCCTGTTTTGGCAATTGCTCCGATATTAAAGATAGCCCAGCCGCTTGCCAAGATAAACCCAAAAGAGAAATCTGGCTCTTCGTTACTTGTTATGGTTCGATAGGGGGGCATAAATCAACAAAATCTTTATCTGGTAAGGGATTTAATTGATTAGTTCGCTTTAGATAAAAAACAATTGACAAAAATCGCCCAATGTCTTTCTCTATAAGGGTTCCATCCCTTATAACTCCCGTCTATTGCATAAGACAAACCGAAGAACCAGAAATCTTTGAGTCTCTACTTGGAATAGACACCCCACCATTGAGCAACCCAAAAGGAATGAAGATCGATGAACTCCCCATACAAGCAACTACTATTACTGTCCGCCACCGCATATTAGTTTGTTTTGTAATTCACTCACTGATCCCAAATGTCTGAATTTTGATCAAATGGCGAGGAAGAAGAAGAAGAATTTGAAGGATTCACCCCTCCCAACAAACTGTTTACATCTAGGTAGAATTCGCCATTGACTTTGGAAATTTCGCTATCCCCACTTAGAAGGACGGGTTTACCTGAAGCAAGTCTGGCATTATCTTTGATCTGTTCTAAAATAATCTCAGGATTTGTCCCGCGTTTGAAAGTCACTAGCACTCCGTCTTTAAGACCTATCCATTAGTCACATCTTTCTTAACATAAAATTTGACAAAAAGAGAAAAGTGTGCAAGATGGCTCAAGGAGGTTCTATGGGGGGACTAATTTGATGAGATAGTTTCCAAGTCTGGCTGATATCAT
>NZ_JADEVX010000155.1:0-10266 GCF_015207925.1 Microcystis sp. LEGE 00066
CCCAAAACCCCCGGCGCCTCCGGCCGCATTGACCGTTACTTGTCTTAAAAAATCTAAATTAGTGGCATAGAGGGTTAAAGCGCCGCCATTGCCCCCATCACCACCATTACCCCCATTGCCACCGTTACCACCACCGGCCGCCTGAAGATTTCTGGTGACGTTGCTAGGTTGACCGCTACAGTTGCCATCGCTGCCGTTACTGCCATTTTCACCATCGACCCCTTTTTGTCCTGAAATATCGAGTTTTAGGGGAGAACCATCAAGAAAAAGGGTTAAACTGTCACTATTTTTGCCTTGGCCGCCGACCTTGCCAGCTTTCCCGCTTTGGCCTTGTTTACCGAAAGTCTGTACATCGGAACCTTGGGCTAACCAAGAACAGCGATCGCCCGTCACCATGGCGGGCATTAGGTACGGTAAAGGGAGAAAAAAGGTTAATATTAATGATTTAGCCCAGAAATTCATGATTTTAGCGAATTTATCCGCAAAGACTCCGATCAATTCCCTCTTGATGACTTTTGGATCTAGATTTTTGTTTCCCCTCTATCAATAAGGTGCGCTATCATCCTACACTTACTTTGAGAAGGAAACAGCCAATCGCGAGGGTTACGCGCGTGAAAAAAGTATTAGCTATTATT
Source organism: Microcystis sp. LEGE 00066 (assembly GCF_015207925.1). NCBI lineage: Bacteria > Bacillati > Cyanobacteriota > Cyanophyceae > Chroococcales > Microcystaceae > Microcystis > Microcystis sp. LEGE 00066. Next base: position 636 of record NZ_JADEVX010000155.1, read on the forward strand.
TTGGGTGGCGGGGCCGGAACTCGCCTTTATCCGTTAACGAAACTGCGGGCAAAACCTGCCGTCCCCCTAGCAGGAAAATATCGCTTAATCGATATTCCCGTCAGCAATTGTATTAACTCCCAGATTGACAAAATCTATGTGTTGACGCAATTTAATTCCGCTTCCCTCAATCGTCACCTCAATCGTACCTACAATTTTACGGGTTTTAGTGATGGTTTCGTGGAAGTTTTGGCCGCTCAACAAACCATGGAGAATCCTCAATGGTTCCAAGGCACGGCCGACGCAGTACGACAATATATCTGGACGATGAAGGATTGGGATATCGATGAATATCTAATTCTCTCGGGAGATCATCTCTATCGCATGGACTACAGCAAGTTCATCGAACGCCATCGGGAAACCAACGCCGATATCACTTTATCGGTGGTTCCCATCGATGAACGTCGCGCCTCCGCTTTTGGGGTGATGAAAATCAATGATTCGGGGCGAATTGTTGATTTTTATGAGAAACCCAAAGGGCCAGAATTGGAAAGAATGCGGGTAGATACGACGATTTTAGGCTTAAGTCCCGACCAAGCTCGTCAAAGTCCCTACATCGCTTCCATGGGAATTTATGTCTTTAAAAAGAATGTTTTAATCGATCTGCTCGATGCCAATAAAGAACAGACCGATTTCGGCAAGGAAATTATTCCCTCGGCGGCTAAAGACTACAATCTTCAGGCTTATTTATTTAAGGGTTACTGGGAAGATATCGGGACGATTGAAGCCTTTTATGAGTCTAATCTCGCCCTGACTCAACAACCCAATCCCGCCTTTAGTTTCTACGACGAAAAAGCCCCCATCTATACCCGTTCTCGCTATCTGCCACCGACAAAAATGCTCAATTGTACGGTGACAGAATCGATGATTTCTGAAGGTTGTATTCTCAAAGAATCTCGCATCCATCACTCGATTTTAGGTATTCGTAGTCGAGTGGGCAAAGACTGCACGATCGAGGATACAATGCTGATGGGAGCCGACTTTTATGAGTCTTTCCCCGAACGGGAAAGTCTGATCGGAAATGCCAAAGTTCCCGTGGGTATCGGTCCCGGTTCCACTATTCGTCGGGCAATTGTGGACAAAAATGCTCGGATTGGTTCCAATGTTTTAATTGTTAACAAAGATCGTGTGGAAGAAGCTAATCGCGAAGATTTAGGTTTCTATGTTCGCAGCGGCATCGTGGTTATTTTCAAAAATGCCACTATTCCCGACGGGATGGTAATTTAATCTATCAGTTATCAGTTATCAGTTATCAGTAATCAGTAATCAGTTATCAGTAATCAGTTATCAGTTATCAGTTATCAGTAATCAGTTATCAGTAATCAGTTATCAGTTATCAGTTATCAGTTATCAGTAATCAGTTATCCGATTAATTAGCCATTGTTCTAGTTATTATCACCTTGTTCTGGCTGATGGCTTCAGCTAATTACCTAGAAAATTCCCTTGAAACCCTGTTCTTTTCTAGAAGTGATAGCAACATCTCCCGAGCCGCTCTATGAAAATCAGAAAATTTTCTATATTTTTGCATCCGATTCTAAGTTTTCAATTAACCTTAAATTAAAGCCCTAAGTAGGTGGGTGGAATTAAATATAAGATGAACGTAGGTTGGGTTGAAGCAGGAAACCCAACGCCCGCATAGTTTACGCTACCGCTAACCCATCCTACAAATAATTGTGCCTCCCTACTTAGGACTTAGATAGAAGCCATTCAGGAGATAAGGATATTTATGAAAGCCAAAATCGCGATCGCTTGTCAGGGAGGTGGTAGTCAAACTGCTTTTACTGCCGGTGCATTAAAAGCATTATTTGACAATAAAGTACAAGATTACTTTAATATTGTCAGTCTCAGTGGTACTTCTGGCGGTGCTATCTGTGCCTTTTTCACCTGGTATGCTCTCAAAAAAGGTGATAGCATCGTTTGGAAAAGAATGATTGATTTTTGGGAAGATAATAGCGCTCGAACTCCCCAAGAACAACTATTTAATGACTCAGCTATTAAAGCTCTAGAATTAGCCAGCAAAGGATTAATTCCCCAGTATAATCTCAGTCCTTCCTCTCCGATTACTAAAACCTTATTTTCTATAGCTACCTACGCTTTACGCAGTCGCTTTACCAACTTTGATCAGTTACTAAGAGCGCATATTGACTTCTCGGAATTAGCCACTTGGGGAGCTAAACCAGAACCCCCAGTTTTATTAATTGGGGCCTGTAATATCCTGACAGGAAAATTAAGTAAATTTAACTCGCGCCAGGAAGCAGTTAAAATTGAACATATCCTAGCTTCTGCTTGTGTTCCTAACATTTTTCCTGCTGTCACCATTGAAACTATGGCCTACTGGGATGGACTATTTTCCGATAATCCCCCGATCCGTTCTTTAATTCGTCGTGAATTTGTTGGAATCGAAAATATTCCCGATGAAATTTGGGTAATTAAAATTAATCCTACCTCCAGAGACAAGATCCCCGTGCAATCCGATGATATTGCTGATCGCCGCAATGAATTAGAAGGCAATGTTTCCCTATTTCAAGGTCTCGATCAGATTGAGTTGATCAATCAATTATTTCTCAAAGGAGCCTTTAAAGAGGAATTCTTGCGGGAGATTGCCTTAACAGAACCATTTAAAATTCCTAAATCTTTCCCAGAAGATCCCGATCAAGATTACCATATCCCGATGATCGAAATGTCGGCGGAATTAGCCAATAGTCTCAACTATGAAAGTAAACTCGATCGCTCTCCTGCCAATATCCAGCGTCTGATCGCTGACGGCGAAAAACAGGGAAAACAATTTCTAGAACATCGACTAAAAGCTATGGGTTTAGGATAATTTTTGAGGTTTCAAAAACGGCAAAAATAAGGATTAAATAGCATGAAATCTGTCAATAGACTATTTAGGGTCTGCTGAAAAAGTTTTTCCTGGGGGTAGGAGTCAGGAGTCAAGAGTCAGTAGCCGGTCGTTTCAGGCTTTGTTGCCCTTGTTTTTTGTACCAATTGATGTACTATAAAAAGGATAATGCAAGGTTTTTGAAAGTCCCAATCCTATTTTCTTGCACTAACATCGGACTTTAACAGGTCAAAAGCTTTATTTTAAAAGGGTTTTACCGTTATTCAGCAAGCCCTATTTAATTGATTATTATTCATTCTTAATTCTTCTGACTACTGACTACTAGGTACTGACTCCTAACCCTAACAACAATTTTTGATTTTTACAAGAGGTCTAATAATCACTGATTTTCATTGACTAATACCCGTCCGGATAGATCGTAAATCATAATATCCCATTGCCCATTTTTTGCCGCTTCAAAAGCCACTTTAGAACCATCAGCACTGATGATCGGATTGCGTACTTCCGCGAGGAGATCGGGAGCAATTTCCCTTCTCTGTTGAGTTTGTCGATCGTACAGATAAATCGCCGTTTTTCCCTGACGACTAGCAGTAAAAACGATATAACGACCATCTTCACTAATGGAAGGACTAGAAGCGATCTGATCGAGAGAATTTAGTCCGGGTAAAGACAATAAACGGCGATCAATGGCATCAAAAAGATAGATAGCTTGGGAACCATTGCGATCGGAGGCAAAAACGAGATAGCGAGAGGCAAGATAGGGAGTTAATTCACTAGCAGCACTATTTAAACTTCTCCCCCCTCGATCGAAAGGAAAAGACAATAAACTGGGATAACCCGCACATCCAGTTAACAAACTAATTACAGCAACAAGACTAATAAAAAAATGACGTTTCACGGTTTGGGACTTTCAACGGGACTGCCATCGGGAAGATCTAACTCGATATTCGGACCGCGATCGAGAACCTCCACATCCCATTGTCCCCGACGAGCGGATTCAAAGACAAGATAACGACCATCGGGACTAATACGAGGATTTCGTAACCAACCGCGATAATTTTGACTCAATAACTCAGAGCGATCGGTAATGCGATCATATAAAGCGATGACGGGACGACCCTCAATAATCACCACATAAGCCAGATAACGCCCCGTTTGGCTTAAACTAGGGCTATCGGTAATTTCTTGACCCGTATATAATCCCCCTAGGGTCTGGTATTGTTTTGTCTGCAAATCATACAGCAGTATCTGATTACTACCGCGACGATTAGACAGCAAAGCCAGCCAACGACCATCACCACTCAGGGCAGGTTTTTCGTCATTATAGCGACTATTGAGGGTTCCTGTAGATGAACTGGGGTTATTGAGATTACAACCGCCTATAACCCCTAAAAACAAGCAGATAAACAGGAAAAAGGGAGCTTTGGTCATCGGACCTACTCCTTAATAATCAAACCTAGTCGGATGATCATTACTCGACTCGCGTTCACTATTATCCGGTCTCTCCCAATCTTCTCGATCGCCGGTATCGCTAGGATCGATCGGTTGATAATCGACGTATTCCCCTTTAAATGGCGGATCATCCTCAATTATTGGGCGAGGACGACGTTTTTGGCTAGTGCGGGGTGGTTTACTGCTCGTCTCTTCACTAGGGGGACGACGACGGGGACGAGAACTGGTTTCTTCCCAATCATCACCGCTACGGCGCTGATCATAAACATCTCGATCGCTAGTGGGGGAACTATTGCGGGGACGACGATTAGCGGTTTTGCGACTGCCGGTATCGGCCGGCCGACGGGTGCGGGTGCTGCGGGGTTCCTCGTCCTGATAACTAGAAGTGCGGGAAGAGCGGGGATCATCGTAACCGCGTAAACGGGGATTATCTTCGTAACGTTCCTCTGGTTCGTAGGTGTCGAGGGGTTCCAATTCGGCCCGATATTCCCGACTCACAGGACGTTCATCCACAAAAGACGTGCCGCGGCGGGCTTGTTCTGTGGTTAAACCCCTTAATTTTACCGTCTCGAAGGCAAAAAACACCGCTGCCCCAGTCAGCAGAAATTGTCCGAATTGCAAAATTGGATCCAGTCGCCACCCTTGAAAAAGTAGAATTAAACCGCACAATAACCCAACGGCGGCAAAAAATATATCATGATCGCGGGAAAGTTCCGGCCGCACCGAGCGCAGGAAGTATAACCCGGCTCCGGCCACTGCCAGAAAAATTCCTAAGATACTGGCCGAATTCAGCCCAAAATTGACCATCTTTATCTCCCTTCTCGGTGCTTAAATTTAAGAATCGAGTCTTTATCTCTAGCCCTCAGCTTTCAGAGGCAATCCTGCTGTTTTTAACTCTAGGCATCGAGCTATATTCTAACCCCAAAGTCCAGCAATATATTAACCACCCTCGTTCACACAACTATTGTTAGGGGAGTGCGGAGATTTTATCATTGATCAGTGATCAGTGATCAGTAAACAGTAATCAGTGAACTGAAAACTGATCACTGATAACAAGGGCCGAATCTAAGTCCTGATTGGTTAAGCTAAAAGCTTTGATATGCTTAGTTTCTAACCTTCTTTTTAGGGAGGAGAATTGTCAGATTCTGTCTTTTGCCTGTTGCCTGTTGCCTTCAGAAGCTGATCACTGAAAAGGCTGACGGCTGAGATTTTAACAAAATCTTTAGAAGTTACCCATTGACAGGATTGACTAAATGTGAGAAATGGGTTTCGGGCATTTTAACCTGATTTCTTGATCACTTTTCAGCGATCGCTATCGTTGGGAAGTTAATCGCCGCAAGTCTGAAAGGAGAAATTTTTATCGATGCACATCATGGTTAATTTGTCAAGTAAGTAAGTCCTAACTTTAATAGGATCAGACAGAAATTTTTCTGTCATATCATAAAATTAACTTAACCCAGCCAAGGGGGAATTAGCATAGAATATGATCATAATTCAGGCTGAACATATAGTCTGTTTGTATTCATAGTCCATTCAATCCATAGAATAAGGTGTGAGGATTGACCCATGTCAAAACTATTCAAGAATATAGCAAAGGTAACTCCTTTAGTATTAGGTGCTTCCGTGGCAGCTGCTGGCAGCGCAGTGGCTCAAACTATGTCGGGGACACCTCAACTGAAAATTGATCCGGCTGCGCAGCAGCAACTCGATCGTATTCAGAGTGCCCAAAATAGTCAGCAGATTAATACGAGTGTCTATCAGGGTTCCATGTCCCAGGTGACTAGCGTTAACCAACTGCGGGACGTATCTCCCACCGCTTGGGCCTACGAAGCCTTAAGAAGCCTTGTGGAACGTTACGGTTGTATCGTTGGTTATCCTGACCGTACCTTCCGTGGTGATCGCGCTACCACTCGTTGGGAATTTGCCGCAGGTTTAAACGCTTGTTTAAACGTCATGGAACGTTTAATTCAAGATGGTGTGGGTGTACTCAGGGAAGATATTGATAAATTAAAACGTCTTGTTCAAGAATTTGAAAGCGAACTAGCGGCTTTAGGGGCCAGAGTAGATAACCTCGAACAGCGCGTTTCTTTCTTGGAAAATAATCAATTTTCTACCACCACCAAACTCAGAGGTGAGGTAATCTTCAGTGTCGCCGATAGCTTCGGTGGTCAGGCTCTCCTTAGAAATACCGACGGTACGGTGACTAGAGGCACCAATCAAGATCAGACCCAAACAGTATTTAATAACCGGGTTCGTCTCAACTTTGAAACCAGCTTCACCGGTAAAGATTTGTTAAGAACCCGTTTACAAGCGGGTAACTTTAACAACACTTTTAACCAAAGTGGTCCGACGAGAACCAATATGACCCGTCTAGCATACGATAATGGCCGGGACAACGATGTCACCATCGATGACTTGTTCTACCGCGCTCCCATCGATACTCCCTTCGGTAAAATCACCATTTGGGTTGGTGCTAACGAGTTAAACCTAGATGACGTTTTCATCACTACTAACCCCTTCCTCGCCGATAGCGGTACAGGTGCTTTATCTCGCGGTCAACGCTACAATAACATCGTCTTCCGCGGTCCCGATGGTGTTGGTGCGGCGGTCAGATTTAATGTCGGGGATGTTTTCCAAGTCACAGGAACCTACCTAGCTAGTGGTGGGACTGATGGAGCCAGCAATCCTAACCCTGGTAGCGGTTTATTTAACGGTTCCTACAGTGCTGGCGCTCAGGTTGGTTTCTCCTTCATCAAATTTGCCGATATTAACTTCGTCTATGTTCGCAGTTATCAAACTGCGGCTAGTATGAGTTCTGGTTTATTCGGTAACGTCAGCAGCCCTCTGACGGAGCGTCCCTTCGGTAACGTTGCTACAGTAGCCGACCGTTTCGGTCTTCAAGCGAGCGCCCAGGTTATCCCTGGAGTCTTAAATCTAGGGGCATGGGGGGGTTATGCTAATGCCTCGGCCACTGGTGTTAATGATGCGATCGGAGACAATAACACTGGTATCTGGTCTTGGAACCTGAATCTTTCCGTCCTCGACCTCTTTGCCGAAGGTGCGGCCTTCTCTTTAGGTGGTGGTCAAGTACCCCGTTCCGATAAAGAAAGCAGCACCGCTTACATGGTAGAAGCCCAGTATAAGTTCCCAGTCACCAAAAACATCCTGATTACCCCCGGTGCCTATGCGGTCTTCAACGCTAACAACGAAGGTAACTCCATTTTGGTCGGTGTCATCCGGACAACTTTCCGTTTCTAAGCTGAGTTGACGGACTTGAAAAAACGGTGGGATTTGTAGATCTCACCGTTTTTTTACTTTTAACTTTTCACTGGATATAACCATTTATGAGAAGATGATCGGAGCGTTACAAACGCTGCTATATTTACTTCGCCTATTTAGTTGCCTATCTATGCACTCTCCGTCTTTCCCCCGTCGCACCAAAATTGTGGCCACGATCGGCCCGGCCTCGCAAAATAAGGAAACATTACGTCAGATGATCAAGGCGGGGGCGACGACATTTAGATTAAACTTTTCCCATGGCGATCACGATTACCATCGTCACAGCATTAACTTGATCCGTCAGTTAGCCTTTGAACTCAATCAACCGATTGGCATCCTTCAGGATCTACAGGGTCCAAAAATTCGTTTAGGTAAATTTGCCTGTGGGTCGATTACCCTAAAACCAGGGGAACCCTTTATCCTTACTTCTAGGGATGTGGAGTGTAATCAGGAAATCAGTTCCATTAGCTATCCCTCGCTGGCCCAGGAAGTCCCGGAAGGTTCGAGAATTCTCCTCGATGATGGTAAAGTCGAAATGCGGGTGGAATCAGTGGATCGTCTGAAAGGTGATCTTTCCTGTCGCGTGGTGGTTGGGGGTGTCTTATCCAGTAATAAAGGGGTAAATTTTCCTAACGTTTATCTGTCGGTAAAAGCTTTAACCGATAAGGACAAAAAGGATTTAATGTTCGGACTGTTGTGGGATGTGGATTGGATCGCCCTTAGTTTTGTGCGTAATCCCCAAGATATCCTCGAAATTAAAGAATTAATCGCCAGTGCGGGTAAATCTATCCCCGTGATCGCTAAAATTGAAAAACACGAAGCGATCGAGGAAATGGAGGCAATTTTATCCCTCTGTGATGGTGTTATGGTGGCTAGGGGAGATTTAGGAGTAGAATTACCCGCCGAAGACGTGCCAATCCTGCAAAAACGCCTGATTAACACCGCTAATCAGCTAGGTATCCCGATTATTACCGCCACTCAAATGCTTGACAGTATGGCCAGTAATCCTCGTCCCACCCGTGCCGAGGTTTCGGACGTGGCTAATGCGATTTTAGATGGCACTGATGCGGTCATGCTTTCCAATGAAACGGCTGTGGGTCATTATCCCATCGAAGCGGTGGCAACCATGGCCCGCATTGCCGAAAGGATCGAACGGGAACAGATCAATAGTGCCGCTCGCTCTAACAATAAACAATCGATTCCTAACGCTATTTCCTCGGCAGTTAGTCAAATTGCCGAACAATTGGGGGCAGCGGCAATTATTACCCTGACAAAAACCGGCTCTACTGCCCGTAATGTCTCCCGATTTCGCCCAAAAACCCCGATTTTAGCCGTTACTCCCCATCGAGAAGTGGCACAGCAGTTACAGCTAGTTTGGGGCGTAAAACCGATGTTATTGCTCGATTTACCCTCCACTAGCCAAACTTTTCAAGTGGCGATGAATCTTGCCCAGGAAAATAACCTCCTAGCGGATGGTGATTTAGTGGTGATGACGGCGGGAACTCTGCAAGGGGTGGCCGGTTCCACGGATTTAATTAAAGTGGAAGTGGTAAAATCCCTTTTGGGCAAGGGTACGGGTATCGGCCAGGGTGTAGCCAGTGGCCGGGCGCGAGTGGCCCATAATGCCCGAGAAGTGGGTAGTTTTAGTAACGGGGAGATTTTAGTCGTTCCCACCACCAGCGCCGAATATGTGGATATGATGCGGAAAGCTGGCGGAATTATCACCGAAGATACCGCGATGAATAATCACGCCGCTACTATCGGTTTAAAATTGGGTATTCCTGTGATTGTCGGGGTTAAAGATGCCACGAAAATTATCCGCGAAGGGGTGATCATTAGTCTCGATGCTCAACGGGGTTTAATTTATTCTGGTATTGGCAAGGGTGCGGCAACTATGAAAAACTGAGTCAGGAGTCAGTATTTTCCGAGTTAGGAGTCAGGAGACAGGAGGCAGGAGACAGGAGACAGGAGACAGGAGGCAGCTTTTATTTATTACTGGACTTCCCCACACCCCACTTC
>NZ_JADEVX010000336.1:0-1782 GCF_015207925.1 Microcystis sp. LEGE 00066
CCCCACACCCCACACCCCACCAATAAACTTTTTGCCGCAAACCCTATTTATAGTTTGCCAACCATGACTATCGATTCTTTACTGCAATCTTTTCAGCGTTTTGGGGTTAATCTCGGTTTAGAAAGAATAAAAAATCTGCTGGAGATTTTAGGCAATCCCCAAGATAAAATTCCGATTATTCATGTCACGGGAACTAATGGCAAAGGTTCGGTTTGTGCCTATCTATCCTCCATTCTCAGCACTGCTGGTTACAAAGTCGGACGTTATATTTCTCCCCATTTAATTGATTGGACGGAAAGAATCTCTATTAATGGCGAAAATATTGAAACCGCGACTTTAGAAAACCTGCTTAAAGATATAGAATCGCTTATCGATCCCCAGCAGGAAAGTCCTACTCAATTTGAGGTAATTACTGCCGCTGCTTGGCTGTATTTTGCCCGGGAAAAGGTGGATATTGCCGTGATGGAAGTGGGTTTAGGAGGAAGATTAGATGCGACTAATGTTTGCGCTCAACCTTTAGTTACTGTCATCACTTCTATTAGTCGCGAACATTGGCAAAATTTAGGGCCGACGGTTGCCGATATTGCCGGCGAAAAAGCGGGGATATTAAAAGCGAATTGTCCCGCAGTTATCGGACAATTACCGGAATCAGCGCAGGGGGTAGTTAGGGAGAGAATCAAGCTGTTAAATTGTCCGAAGGTATGGGTAGAAGCTGCCGAAAAAATTGCCGATAATCGGGCCAAATATCAAGGGTTAGAATATCCTTTATCCTTAGCGGGAGATTTTCAATTAACTAATTCCGCTATAGCGATCGCTGTTGTTAATATTTTACGTCAGCAAGGTTGGCAAATTAGCGATGAAGTCGTGCAAGAAGGAATGGCAAAAACTCGCTGGTTAGGACGTTTACAAACCGTTAATTGGTGTCAGCGAGAAATTTTAATAGATGGCGCTCATAATCCTGCTGCTGCTATTGGTTTAAGGCAGTATGTAGATAGTTTAAAGGCTCCAAAAATTATCTGGGTGATGGGAATTTTATCGACTAAAGATCATCGGGAAATATTCCAAGCTTTGTTAAGAAAAGGCGATAGTTTATATTTAGTTCCCGTCCCCGATCATAGCAGTGCCAATCCTGAAACTTTAGCGGAATTAGCGGCTTCAATTTGTCCAGAATTATCTCACCTAGAGACTTGTTTCGATGTATTTTTAGGACTAAAAAAAGCCATCCAAGAATCTGCCGAGAGTCAGATAATTCTCTGTGGATCGCTTTATTTAGTTGGTTACTTTTTAGGGAGTTTGCTTCAGGGAAAATAAAACATCAATTTTACTGGTGGTTTTATCAGGCATAGTGGCAGTAATTCCGATCCCGCGTACCGATTCTAAAAAAGCCTTTGCTTCTGGGCTTAATTCCGTGGCAGGAAGATTATTAATTCCCCCTGCTTTAGCGATAATTTGCTCCACATCGATGAAGAAATAACCGAGATTATTTTTAGGCAAATTTGCGATCGATGCTTGGAAAATCTCACTTTTGCTAATCGGTTGATTCGGTTGCGGTTGATAGGGAATTCCGACGGTCATTTTTAGGGTATCATTATTAGGCCAAGCATAGGTTAAAATCGCTTGTTCTTCCGCTTTCCATTCAGTCACATCTTGGCCAGAAATTTGACTGTTTTTTATGGTGATAAAGGGAACAGTTTTTCCCAATTTATTTAACCTATCGAGGGTAGTTTTTGCCGCTTTCTGATCGCCGGTTTGCCAGATCATCATCCCCCCAAAACCTAACCC
>NZ_JADEVX010000337.1:0-1777 GCF_015207925.1 Microcystis sp. LEGE 00066
GCTCAATTCTTCTATCGTGGTTCCCTGAAAACTTAAGAGTATACATTTCGCTCGCTCTCTTACTTGATGATGTTTACTAGCTCGATAAATTCTCTCTAGCATTTTCTGGCTCTCGGGGTTTAGGTCTCTAATCAATCTCATTGTATTTTCCTGCTACTTCGTTTTTTCATGTATTATACTTCTTAATTTTTTATTTGGGTAATTAATTTTGCATGACTACTTAATAACACTAGAATATTGGCGAGAATATCGCACCTATTTTCATCTGGGAAATAGTTGGGGTATTAACGAATCAACGGCGTATAGAATTGTTAGGAAAGTAGAGAATATTCTCATCAAATCAGGTCTGTTTAATCTACCCGGAAAAAAAGCCCTCTTAGAAAGTAATAGTGAAATAGAAGTAATAGTGGTGGATGTGTCAGAACAGGAGATAGAAAGACCCAAAAAAAACAGAAATCATACTATAGTGGCAAGCAGGGATACCACACATTAAAGTCGCAAGTCGTTGCCGATCTCGCGCAGCGAGCGCGTTGCGACCAAAAAAGCGAGCAGGTAATCTGTGTCCGTTGTGAGAAAGGAAGAGTCCATGATTTTCGACTGTGGAAAGAGAGCAAAATAAGGTTAAATAAGAAAATAGAAATATTAGGGGATAAAGGCTATCAAGGAATTCAGAAGCTCCATCAAAACAGTCAAATTCCTCATAAAAAAAAGAAAAAAGAAAAACTAAGTAAAGAGCAAAAAAAGCCAATCGTCAGTTATCACAACGGCGTATAGTTATAGAACATATTCATCGTAGTCTCAAAATATTTCGGATACTTTCATCAAGATACAGAAATCGCAGACGGCGATTTGGTCTGAGATTGAATTTGATTGCTGGTATCTACAATTACGAACTTCGTTACCGACAAAAGGATATATCTTGATTACTTTTGCAAGAGATCTAATAGAATATGACACATGACGCAAAAACTAGATTCGAGCAAGAAATCAGGAGAAGAGATACTGCAAACCATCGAGCCAAAAGGGATTGCAGACGAATCAATGCGTCGGACAGTAGAAATATTACTGAACTTAATAGAGCAACTACAAGCAGAAGTCAAAGAATTACGAGCAGAAAATCAACAGTTAAAAGACGAAAACAACCGTCTCAAAGGAGAACAAGGCAAGCCAGACATCAAAGCCAACAAGAAAGGGTTGACCAACAATCAGTCATCAGAGAAAGAGAGAAAAACTCCAAAAAAGCACAATAAAGTCAGTAAGAACGGGACTATAAAAATAGATAGAGAAGAAATAGTAAAATACCCCCAAGATAAACTGCCAGCAGACGCAGAGTTTAAAGGCTATCAAGAAGCAGGGTAAGCGCATCTTAACAATCCTTGACAAAATCAACTTTATGTGAGTTGCTTACCCAGAGAGCGATTCAGGCATATTTGAGGAGAATTGGCCATCTCAATTGTTAAGCAAAAATCAACCAAATGTGAAGATTTCGTAACTATTCTGATTGACTGGTATCACTTCAAATGCCCACACAGCAAGCGGATCACAAAATTGGCCAATTGTCAATAGCGTTTGAGATGCTCTCACCCTGCGCTTCTACGGCTCTTTTTTCTGCTCTTCTCTGTTCGTCTAACTCTTGATTAATTTGGGTTTGCTGAATAATGGTAAAAACCTTACAGGAAAGGGCTTTTAGCTTGATTGAGAGCTTCCCAAATGCACTTAAATCTGCTAGAATCTCTTAAAACCCTTGCATCACCCTTGCATCTTCTCTAATTAGTGC